>JAMNXK010000493.1 GCA_023653245.1 Tagaea sp. | reverse complement strand
TTGGCTTTCGCGCCGTCCCCGCCCTTGATCGCGTGCTCGCGATAATCGACCACGTCGATGGCGACACCGGCCGCCTTCGACAGCGCGTCGACATAGGCCGCGATCGGCCCATTGCCTTCGCCGGTCACGGTTTTCTCCGCGCCGTCGATGCGCAAGCGCGCCTCGATCTTGCGTTCGGCGCCGGCCTTGCCGGTGGGCAGCGTCGTGTGTTCGACGAAGCCGAACTTGCCGCCTTCGAGATACTCGCCCACGAAGGCGTCGTGGATGTCCTTGGCGGAAAGCTCTTTGCCCGTGGCGTCGGTCAAACGCTGGACGACTTGGGCGAATTCGATCTGCAGGCGGCGCGGCAGCTCCAGCCCGTAATCGGTTTCGAGCAGATAGGCGATGCCGCCTTTGCCCGACTGCGAGTTCACGCGGATCACGGCCTCGTAGCTGCGGCCGATATCGGCGGGATCGATGGGCAGGTACGGCACTTCCCACAGACCGGTGTTGGACTTGGCTTGCGCGGCGAAACCCTTCTTGATCGCGTCCTGGTGCGAGCCCGAGAACGCCGTGAAGACCAGCTCGCCGCCGTAGGGATGGCGCGGATGGACGGGCAGCTGGTTGCAGTACTCGACCGTGCGCACGATCTCGCGCACGTCGCGCAGATCGAGCTTGGGATCGACACCCTGGCTGAACAGGTTGAGCGCGAGGTTGACGATGTCCACGTTGCCTGTGCGCTCGCCATTGCCGAACAGCGTGCCCTCGACGCGATCGGCACCGGCGAGCACGCCCAGCTCGGCCGCGGCCACGCCCGTGCCGCGGTCGTTGTGCGGGTGGAGCGAGAGCACGTAACGCTCGCGATGCTTGACGTTGCGCGCGAACCATTCGATCTGGTCGGCGTAGACGTTGGGCAGGGCCGCTTCGACCGTGGCGGGCAGATTGAAGATCATCTTGCGCGCTTGCGTCGGGCCCCATTCGTCCATCACCGCCTCGCAGATCTCCTTGGCGAAATCGAGCTCGGTCTGGGTGAAGCTTTCGGGGCTGTATTGGAAGACGATCTCGGTCTCCGGCACGCTCGGCACCAGGCGCTTGACGGTCTTGGTGCCTTCGACCGCGATCTTGGCGATCCCCGGCCGGTCGAGCCCGAACACCACGCGGCGCTGCACCGTCGAGGTCGAGTTGTAGAGATGCACGATCGCGCGCTTCGCCCCCTTGATCGATTGGAACGTGCGCTCGATCAACTCGTCGCGCGCTTGGGTCAGGACCTGGATGGTCACGTCGCCGGGGATGAGTTTCTCCTCGACGATCTGGCGCACGAAATCGAAATCGGTTTGCGAGGCGGCGGGGAACCCGACCTCGATCTCCTTGAAGCCCAAGCGGCACAGGAGCTCGAACATGCGCTTCTTGCGCTCGATGCCCATCGGTTCGACGAGCGCTTGGTTGCCGTCGCGCAGATCGACCGAGCACCAGATCGGCGCCTTGTCGAGGACGCGGGTCGGCCATTGGCGGTCGGGCAGGGGAATCGGCGCGAAGGCGCGATATTTGGAGACATTCATCATGACGGGACTTCCGGGAGGGATTTGAACGAAGGACGGCGGCCGCGCCCGCTTGGTCCCGCGCGGCTGGGCGCGGGGAGCGGGCTCAGATAAGTCGAAGCAGGGCCGTCCGGCGGAAATCCATGGGAGGCAGTTAAGCGGTCCGGCGCCACAAGGTCAAGTCTGGCATGGAAACTGCTGATTATGGGGCATCCCCCGGAAAGGACCCCCTCCATGACGAATGTATTCAAAGCCTTGGCCGTCGCGGGCGCGTTGGCGCTGCTCGCGGGCGGCGCTTCCGCCCAGCAAACGACCAATATCCGCTTCACGCTGGGCTGGAAAACCCAGGGCTCGGACGCCGCGTTCTTCGTGGCGCGCGACCGCGGCTATTTCGCCCGCGAGGGCCTGAACGTCACCATCGACCAGGGCGAAGGCTCGGGGGCGACGGTCACGCGCATCATGGGCGGGGCCTACGACGCGGGCTTCGGCGACATCAACGCGATCATCCAGAACGCCGCCGCCAATCCGGGCCTCGCCCCGGTGATGGTGTTCCAGATGTGGAACCAGCCGCCCTTCGCGGTGGTGGCGCGCAACGCTTCGGGTATCCGCACGATCAAGGATTTCGAAGGCAAGACGCTGGGCGGCGCGCAAGGCACGCCGACCACGCGCCTGATGCCGGTCTTCGCGCGGGTGAACGGCTTGGACCTGTCCAAGATCCGCTTCACCAACATGGCGCCCAATCTGCAGGAGCCGATGCTGCTGCAAGGCCATATGGACGCCGCGATGGTGTTCAACATCACGAGCTACTTCAATCTCGTGGGCCTGGGCCAGGACCCCGACAAGGACTTCACCTGGTTCTCCTTCGCCGATTTCGGCATGGACCTCTACTCGAACGGCCTGATGGTCTCCCAGCGCCTGCTGCGCGAGAACCCGCGCGCCGTGCAGGGTCTGGTGCGCGCGGTCAGCCAAGCGACGGTCGACGTGGGCCGGGACATCGAAATGGCCATGGCCTCGGTGCGCCGCTACGACCAGCTGGTCGACATGAACGTGGAGCGCCGGCGCCTGCGCTTCGCCTACGAAAAACTGATGACCTCGGCCGAGTCCAAGGAAATCGGCGTCGGCGACGTGAAGGACGACCGCCTGGCGCGGTCGATCGACATGGTCGTGCAAGGTTACGGCTTGACCCGCACGCCCGCGCCGGCGGAGATTTTCAATCGCACCTTCCTGCCGCCGCGCGCCGAGCGCGAGCTGGTCTATCTCACCAACTGAGGTCGCCATGAAAAGAACGCGCCCGCTGAAGATCGACGGCGGGCGCGTTCTCGATTCCGCGACCGGGAAGGCGCCGCGCGTCGATATCCTGGTCGTCGAAGGCACGATCGACACGATCGGCGCCGCGGGCGAGGGCGAATTCGACACCCTCGACGCGAGCGACCTTCTGCTGATCCCGGGCCTGATCAATTCCCATACCCACGCGCATGGCGCGCTGGCGCGCGGGGGCGTCGATGACCGCGTGCCGCTCGAATTGTTCCTGACGGCCGCGGGCGCGCTCAACGGCAATCGCTCGATCGAGGACAAGTATCTTTCGGCGGCTTTGTCGGCGGTCGAGATGGTCCGGCGCGGCTGCACGGCCGCGTTCGATCTGTTCGTCGAGATTCCGGCGCCGTCGGTCGAGGGC
>JAMNXK010000034.1 GCA_023653245.1 Tagaea sp. | reverse complement strand
TTCGATCACATGCAATATCTCGGCGACACGATCGCGGCGATCGCGGGCGAGAAGGCCGGGATCGTCAAGGCGAACGTGCCGTGCGTCGTCGGCGTGCAGCCGCCGGAAGCCGCCGCCGTGTTCGCGGCGCGCGCCAAGGCGCTGGGCGCGCCCTTGCGCCGCCACGGCCACGAATGGAACTTCGCCGTGCGCGCCGACGGGTTCGAGTTCCGCGGGCGCAAGACGCGCGCGCTTCAGCACCCCGCTTTGCCGGGTGCGCATCAATACGCGAACGCAGCACTGGCCGTGGCGTGCGCCGAGGCGCTCGGCCTGCCCGACGCGGCCATCGAAGCGGGCGTCGCGCGCGCCGAATGGCCCGCGCGGCTCCAGCGCCTGACGCGCGGAAGCCTGGTCGACGCCCTGCCGGCCGACGTCGCGCTGTTCCTCGACGGCGGGCACAACGAGGCCGCCGGCGAAGCGCTGGCGCTGTGGGAAGCGGGCAAGAAGATCGATCTGGTCTTCGGCATGCTGTCGACCAAGAACCCGGGCGACTTCCTGCGCCACGTCGCCCCGCGCACGCGGCGTTTGCGCGCCATCGCCATTCCCGGCGAAGCCTTGTCGCTGCCCGCTTGCGCCATCGCCGATGCGGCGCGGGCGTCGGGCATCGGCGACGTCGCCGAAGCCGCGTCGGTCGAAGCGGCGATCGGCGGACTCGCACCGCACGCCGAGGCCGGCGTGCCGATCTTGATCTGCGGCTCGCTCTATCTGTGCGGCACGGTGCTGGCGGAGAACGGTTGAAACGAAAAACCCCGGCGCGGGGTTGGCCCGGCCGGGGTTCGTTCTTCTATGACGTGCGCCGGATCAGATGACCGACTGCACCCAGGAATAGAGGCCGCTTTTCGGCACCGAGCCGACCTTGGTGGCCTTCACCTCGCCGTTCTCGAACAGCATCAGCGTGGGAATGCCGCGCACGCCGTATTTGGACGGCGTCTGCGGATTCTCGTCGATATTGATCTTGGCGACGGTCAGCTTGCCGGCCATGTCCTTGGCGAGATCGTCGAGCGCCGGGGCGATCTGCTTGCACGGCCCGCACCATTCGGCCCAGAAATCGACGAGCACGGGGCCCGTGGATTGGAGCACGTCGGACTGGAAGCTCGAATCGGTGACTTTGGTCGTGGTGGCCATGGCAATGCCTCGCGCGTGTGAGGGCCGCCGTCGCAGGGGGGCGGCGAATCCGACGGGAAAGGTAGGTAGCCGCGCCCGGCCGGTCAAGGCGGCATCGCCGCGCGCCGCGCATGGCGGAAATGCGCGAGTTCTTCCCGAAACTTACGGCGCGTGGACATCGAGCAACGCCGCCGGTATTTCCTGCAAACGCGGGCCGAAGGTCCAAATCAACGCCGCCCGGATCGGCCGATCGGGATAAAGCGGCGCCAGCGCCGCGCGATAGGCGGCGAGCTGCTTCACGTAGAGCGCCGGCACGTCCTCGAGCGTCGCGGGCGGCGGCCGGTTGGTCTTGTAGTCGAGCACGTAGACCGCGTCGTCGCGCACGACCACGCGATCGATGCGGCCCGACAAAGCCCGGCCGCCCACCCGCGCCACGATCGCGGCTTCGGCCAGACCTTCGCCCGACCACGCGTCGGCGAATTCCCGATGCGCGAACAGCGCCAGCGTCTCGCGCGCGATCTCGTCTTGCTCGGCGGCGCCCAGCCCGTGACCGGGGCGCGCCAGGAACCGCGCGGCGGCGGCTTCGCGCGCAGCGGCGGGCAGATCGGGCAACGTCTGCAGCAGACGATGGACCAAGACGCCGCGCTTGAGTGCTGCCGCGCGCGCGCCGGCGAGCGGGGAATCGGCCGCCGGCGCGTCGCCCTCGCGCGAGGGCACCAAGGGCTTGGGCGGATCGGGCTCCTCGGGTGCCGCGACTCCCAGCGCCCAGCCGGGTGCGGATGCGGCCGCGCGCGTCGCCGAGCCGGCCGCGCGCGCGGTCTCGATTTCGGCCGGCGCGCGCTCGACGACGGTCGCGACGACGCCGTCGTCGCGCGTTTCGACGCGGCTGTCCGGATGGGATTCGATCGCCGCGCGCAAGGTTTCGTACCACGCGTCCTCTTGCGGCTTGTCCTTGATCCAGCCGCAGACGATCAGCCGGTCGCGCGCGCGCGTCGCGGCGACGTAAAGCAAGCGCTTGTACTCGGCCAGATCGCGCGCCCGCCCGGCTTCCTTGGCGCGCGCGCAGATATCCAGCCCGTCGCCGCCCGATTTCCACCACAGCGGAAACGCCGGCTCGCCAGCACTCCATATCGGGCTCTTGCGCGGCGGCGGCGTGCGGCACGTGTCGGGCAGGAACACGACCGGCGCCTCCAGGCCCTTGGCCCCGTGCACGGTCATCACGCGCACCTGGCCGTTCGCACCTTCCATGTCGCGCTTGACCTCGGTGCCGCCCGCCGCGAACCAGGCGAGGAAGCCTTGCAGCGACGGCGGATGGGCGCGCTCGAAGGTCAGGCACGCCGCCAGGAATTCGTCGAGCGGATCGGCCGCGTCGGGCCCGAGCCGGGCGAGCATCGCGCGCCGGCCGCCATCGGCGTCCAGCGCCAGCGCGAAGAACTCGTAGGGCGCCGCGAAATCGGCCTTGGCGCGCCAGGCGCCGAGCAGATCGGCGGCGCGGCGCCAATGGGGTTTCTCGCCGGCGCGGACGCGCAGCTCCTTCCACAGCCCGGCCGCGCGCGCGCGCGCCAGCGCGAACAGATCCTCGTCGTCGAAACCGAAGAGCGGCGATTTGAGCGCCTCGGCGAGCGACAGATCGTCGCGCGGCTGCAGGCAAAAACGCGCGAGCGACAGAAGATCGGCGACCGCGATCTCCTCGCCCAGCACCAAGCGATCCGCACCGGCCACGGGCACGCCGGCGCGCTTGAGCGCTTTGACCATCGCTTCGAAAAACCGATCGCGCCGGCGCACGAGAACGAGCACGTCGCCGGCGGTCATCGCCCGGCCGAGGGCCGGCAAGGTCTCGCGCCCGATCCAATTCTTGAGCGTGGCGGCGATGGCTCCGGCAAGCCGCACCGAAGGGTGTGCGGCCCCTTCGTAATCGACCGGCCGCTCCCAATGGCGATGCGGCGCGCTCTGCGCCTCGACGAAGGGCGCCCAGATTTCCACCCGCCCGCCCGCCGTGTGACGCATGGCCCGATGCTCGACCGGCGCGCTCGCCACCCCGGCGCGCGCTTGGTCGCCCGCGAAGGCGCGATCGACGATGTCGAGCACGACGGGTGCCGAGCGGAAGGAAAGCCGCAGCGGCACTTCGATCCACGCTTTGCCGGCGCGCGCGGCGAAATCGGCGCGCGTGGCGGCGAACGCGTCGAGATCCGCACCTTGGAAGGAGAAGATCGATTGCTTCTCGTCGCCGACGACGAACACGGTGCGCGGGCGCTCGATCGCACCTTCGCCCGCGTAGTACTCGCCGGTCAGCGCGCGCACCACGCGCCATTGTTCGGGGGCGGTGTCTTGCGCTTCGTCGACCAGCACGTGATCGATGCCGCCATCGAGCTTGTAGAGCACCCAAGCGGCCCCCGCTTCGAGCAGCGTCACCGCCTTGCCGATCAGATCGTCGTAATCGAGTGCGGCGGCCGCCGCTTTGCGCGCCGCGTAGCCCGCGCGCGCGGCCGCCGCCAGGCGCAGCAGCGCGGCCGAGCGGCGATGGACGTCGAGCCCGAGCAGCTTGGCGCTCAGCACCAGCGCGCGCGCCTGCTCGGCGAGCAGCGCTCGAACCGCATCGGGCGCGCCGGTCTCGACCGCCTTGGTCGCGAGTTTCGCGCGCGGCGCGCCTTTCGCGGTCAGGAAGAAATCGAGCCACGCGTCGAGATCGCGCTTGTCGCCGCCCAGCCATGCCAGCATCGCGGCCCCGCGCGGCTTCTCGGTCTTGGTGCCGAATGTCGCCACCGCCGAAGCCGCCGCGCGCAGCGCCACACCATCCAGATCGGCGACGAACGCGGCGGTCAGGCTCTCGCGCGTGTCGCCGTCGGCCAGGCCGAACGCCGCGCGCGCTTGCGCGATCGCGTTCTCGACGCCCGCCGTTTCGAGCGCGCGCAGCCGGGCGGGGCGCGCCAAGACCTTGTCGAGTGCCTCGGACACGCCGGTCTCGGTCGCTTCGCGCGCCGCGATCTCCAGGGATTCGGCCAAGGCCGGGTCCGACGCGAGCGCCTCGCGCGCGCGCTTCATCAGGTCCTTGGCGGTCGTGTCGTCCGCGACGGCGAAATGCGGCGGCACGCGCGCTTCGAGCGGAAAGCGCTTGAGCAGCGATTCGCAGAAGGCGTGGATCGTCTGCACGCGCAAGCCGCCGGGCGCTTCGAGGACCGAGGCGAACAGCACGCGCGCGCGCGCCATCTCGCGATCGTCGGGCGCGCGGCCCAGCCGCTCGACCAGCGTCTTGCGCAAATCGGTATCGGAGCAGATCGCCCACTCGGCCAGCAGCTTGGCCAGCCGCTCGCGCATTTCGGCGGCCGCCGCTTTGGTGAAGGTGAGACACAAGATCGCCGAGGGCGGCACGTCGCGCAGCAGCAGGTTGACGATGCGCGCGGTCAGCACATGGGTCTTGCCCGCACCCGCATTGGCCGACACCCAGACGCTGAAATCGGGATCGGCGGCGCGGCGCTGATTGGCGACACCCGCCAGGATCGGATCGCCGGCACTCATTCTTCGCCCCCGCCGGCCGACCATTCGGCCACGCGCGCGAGATGGTCGTAATCGCCCGCATCCTTGGTGAACTGCAAGCGCGGGCGCGAGAGATAGGGCGTCGCCGGGTCGGCGTAGGCGGCGATCAGCTTGGCGAAATCGGCGCGCGTCTCGGCCAGAAACGCGCGCAGATCGGGCACGGTCTTCTCGCCGGGTGCGACGGCGATGAATCCCGCGCGCGACCCGAGGCCGACATAGACGAGCTCGGCGACTTCGCCGGCCGCGACGCCTTCGAATCCGCCCGCCTCGGCGATCAGCGCTTCGAGGGGCAGCTGCGGCGAGAAACCGGTCGCGACTTGCGGCGCCGAAGGCGGCGTCCCGGTCTTGTAGTCCAGCACGATCAGCTTGCCCGACGCGTCGCGATCGATGCGATCGGCGGTGGCGGTGAGCGCGAACCCGTCGATATCGAGCCGGCCCTTGACCTCGGCGGCGGCCACCCGCAAGCCCGCGTCGCGGCGCGCGCGCTCGGCGTCGACGAACCACTCGATCATCGCTTCGAAACGCGGCCACCAATAGACGCGCACGCCCGGCCGCGGGGCGAGCGCGTCGAACGCCCGCCGGCCGATCCCGCGCAAGCGGGCGGCTGCGTCCGCCGGCAGGTCGGCGGGCATCGCCTTGGCGAATTCGTCCATCGCGGCGTGATAGAGCTTGCCGCGCGCCAGCGCGTCGACATCGGCGTCGATGTCTTCGAGCGGATCGAGGCGCAGGATCTTGGACGCGTAGATCGCGTAAGGATCGCGGATCAGCGTTTCGATGCGCGTGACCGAAAGCTGCGCGGGCCGCGCTTCGGCGGGCGGGCGGGGCGCGGGCTTGGCGATCGGCGCGGGCGTCTGGCCGAGGCCCGCGAGCGTTGCGGCCCAGGCCGGCCGGTCGGGATCGAGTGCCGCGCGCCAGCGCGAATCGCCGCCGAGCAGCGCGTCGAGCCGCACCAGCCAGCGCGAGGCGATGGCCGGGCCGGACTCGCCTTTGCGCGCGCGCGTCAGCACGACCGAGGCGCCCGCGAAAGCTTGCGCGAAATCGTGGGCGGCCAGGCCGATCTGGCGTTCGAGCGGCGGCAGGCCGAGCCGGGCGCGCATCGGGCGCGACAGCCACGGATCTTCGCGCGCTTCGCCCGGCCACGTGCCTTCGTTGAGCCCGCCCAGCACGACCAGATCGGCCGAGACCAAACGCGCTTCGATCGTGCCGCGGATCGTCAGGCGCGGATGCCCGCCGTAAGGCGGGCGCACCACGGCACCCGCGAGCATCTCGTCGAGCAGATCGGGAAAGGTGCCGCGCGGGATCGCCGCCAAGGGCGCGTCCGAATCGAGAAGTCGCGCGACGAGTGCCGCGAGCGCGTTGCCCGCCTCGTTTTCCCACAAGCGGATGGCGCCGTTTTCGTCGCGCGTCAGCGCTTCGGCGGCGGCCGCGAGCGCGCGCAACAGGTCGAGCGGTGCCGCCGGCGCCGCGGTCAAAGGGGCGAGGGCGGCGTCCAGCGCGTCGAGCAGCGGCGTCAGCCGGGCCTGGGCATATCCGGGCATCGCCGCGCGCACGCCGTCGAGCCCCGGCGCGGGGCGCGGACCGCGCAGCACTTTGAGGTCGAGTTCGCGCGCCCGATCGAGATGCGAAGCGCGCTCGCTCCCCAAGCGCACCAGCGGATGTTTGAGCAGTGCGAGCAACGGCACGGGGGCGAGATCTTCCGCCCAAGCGCGCGCGAGCAACCGCAGCAGCACGGCCGGCGGGCTGCGGTCGAGCGAAGCGCCCGCGCTGTCGTCCGCTTCGATCCCCCAGCGGCGCAGCTTGGCCGAGACGCGCCGCGCGAGGCCGCGATCGGCGGTGACGAGCGTGGCCGTCCGGCCGGGCGTTTCGAGCGCCTCGCGCAAGACCAGCGCCACCGCCCCGGCTTCGGCTTCGGGATCGGGCGCTTCGATCCGCACGAGCCCCGCGAAAGCCGCGTCGGGCTGGGCTGCGAGGCCGCGCCACAGATGCGTGGTCCGCGCCGGGCGCAAGGCTTCGGCGGCGAGGGACGCGCGCGGGCCCGGCGCCGTGCCCGGCCAGATCCCGACCTCGGCGCGCGCGCGTTCCATGCGCAGCAACAGATGATGCAGCCCGTATTGCGGATGCGTGGGCTCGGCGCCGATCGCTTCCCAAGTCGCCGCGTCGGACTCGAGATCGAGACCGGGCAGCACCACCTCGCCCTCGGGCAGATCGGCGATCGTCTTGAGCAGATGGGCGCTGGCGGGCACCGAGCCGGTCGAGCCCGCCGCCCAGATCGGGCCCTTGGGCGGCGTCGCGGCCCAGCGTGCGGCGAGCGCGCGGATCAGCTTCACGCGCCGCGCCTGCGGGTCCATCTGTCCGCGCTCGGCCAGGATCGCGGGCCACGCTTGGCGCAAGATGCCCAGGAAGTCGAGCGTGCGCGCCCAATGCTCGGCGTAGTCGGCGGGGACGAGCGCATCGAACCCGTCCCAGGAAATCTCCTCGATCTGCAGCGAGTCGAGCAGCTCGGCCAAGGCGCGCGCGAGCTTCAACGCCGTCGCGGGCGAAAGGGCGATGTCCGTGCGCCGGGCGACGAGCGAGGCGAGCAGCAGCGCGCGCGCGGCCGGATCGATGGCGGGCGGCAGCTCGAGGTCGAGCCCGGCTTCCGCGCCGGTCAGGATCAGCTCGTCCTCGTCGACGTCGCCGATCGCCGCCAGCCGGGGCAGCAGCAAAGGCTTGCCGCCCGCCTCGGCCAGGAACGCCTCGCCCAGCGCGCGCACGGCGCGGCGATTGGGCAGCAGGATCGTGGCGCGCGCCAGCGCTTGGGGCGCGTCGCCCAGCCGCGCGCGCACCCCCCGCGCCAGCGCGGCCAGAAAAGGTTCGCCCGCCGGGATGGTCGACACGCCCATATCCGCTCAGGCTTTCGGTTTGGTCCAGCCGAGTTCGCGCTCGGTCGCCGCGACCGAGTCGGGCGTGCCGACATGGAACCACAAGCCGTCATGCGCCACGCCCCACAGCCGGCCCTTGGCTTCCGCCGCGTCGTAGACCTTGTTGAGCGAGAACGCGCCCGGCGCCATGCCGGCGAGCGCGCGCGGATGCAGGATCTGCACGCCCGCATAGACGAAGGACGCGATCTCCGGATCGCGCCGGCGGCGCGCCTTGCCGGCCGCGTCGAGGAAATAGTCGCCGCGCCCTTCATAGCCATGCGCGAACGCCGAGGACTGCATCAGCAGCAGCGCGTCCATCCGCGACTCGTCCCACGCGGCCGCGAGACGGCGCAAGGCCGGCGTCGGGCCGTCGAACCACAGCACGTCGGCGTTGGCGCAAAAGAACGCGTTCGGCCCCAGCACCGGCAGCGCGTTGCGCACGCCCCCACCGGTCTCCAGCAATTCGGGCTCGTGCACCGTCACGATGGGCACGTCGCGGCGCGCGCGCAGATGGTTTTCGAGCGTCGCGCGATGGTGATGGATGTTGGCGACCACGCGGCCCACGCCCGCCTCGACCATGCGGTCGATCACGCGATCGACCAGCGCTCGGCCCGCCACTTGCACCATCGGCTTGGGCAGCGTGTCGGTGAGCGGGCGCATGCGCTTGCCCAGCCCCGCGGCCAGCACCATGCCGGTGTCGATGTCGCTCATGCCGGCACCTTGGGGCGCGCGCGCCAGTCGCGCGGCACGTGGCGTTCGAACCAGGCGCGCACGGGTTCGAGGGCGGGATGGGCGAGGTCGCAGTCGAGCAGGCGCCAGACCCGGTCGATATGCCGGAGGTAATGCGGCTTGCCGTCGCGCCGCGCCAGGCGCACGAAAATCCCGGCGATCTTGGCGTTGCGTTGGGCCGAGAGCACGGCGAGAGCCGCTTCGAAGCCGCGCGCGTCGAGCCCGGGACGCGAAGCGAGATAGCGCTCGACGCAGGCCCGCGCGACGGCGGGAGACACGTCGCGCCGCGCGTCGCCGATCAGACTGGCCAGATCGTAGGCGGGCGAGCCGATCAGCGCGTCCTGGAAGTCGAGCAGGCCGCACGCCGCCACGCCGGCGCGGGGCAGGCGAATCAGATTGTCGATGTGGAAGTCGCGCAGCACCAGCGCCGACCCGCCGATCGCCGCCAGCGGGTAGACGCGACGCCAGGCGTCGAAATAGGCCGCGCGCGCGTCGGGTGCGAGCGGCCGTTCGGACCATTCCGGCAGGAACCAATCGATCAGCAACGCGGCCTCGCGGTCGAGCGTGGCGGCGTCGTAAGCCGGGCAGTCGACATGGGCTTGCGCCGGATGCGCGTGCAGCGCGATCAGCACGTCGGTCGCGGCGGCGTAGAGTTCGGCCTCGGACGCGCCCGCGGCGAGCGCGCGCGCGAACGTGTCGTCGCCGAAATCTTCGAGCAGCAGGAAGCCCGCATGGGCGTCCGCCGCCTCGATATGCGGGGCCGACAGGCCGAGCCCGCGCAAATGCACGGCGAGCTTGGCGAAAGGGCGCACGTCTTCGAGCGGCGGGGGCGCGTCCATCAGCACGGCGCGGCGCGCGCCGTCGGTCAAACGGAAATACTTGCGGAAGCTCGCGTCGCCGGCGAGCGGCACCGCTTCGATCCCGGCCCAGCCTTGCGCGTCGAGGAACAGCCGCGCGGCTTTGCGCGGACGCATCGCGTCAAGCGACATGCGCGTCCTCCCAGCGCAGCACCCAAGCGGGGCCGCCCGACAGCGTCACGCGCCGCGCGGTCTCGCCCGCCCCTTGGGCGAAGTCGAGCGCCAGCCGGTCCTCGGGCAGATAGGGCCCGAGCCGTTCGGGCCACTCGACCAGCGCGATCGCCCCTTCGCGCGCCGCTTCCCAGCCGAGCTCCCAAATCTCCTCGGGATCCGCCAGACGATAGAGATCGAAATGCCAGATCTCGCCGCCCGGCAGGTCGTAGGTCTGGACCAGCGTGAAGGTCGGGCTCGGCACCTCGATCTCGGCGCCCGCCCGCGCGCGCACGAAGCCGCGCGCGAATTCGGTCTTGCCCATGCCCAGATCGCCCGACAGCGCCAGCGCGTCGCCCGCTCTGGCGAGCGGCGCCAAGCGCGCGGCCAGGGCCCGCGTCGCGGCCGGGTCCGGCAGGTCGAAACTCCGAATCGGGATCGGGGAGGACATGGCCCGGTTTTACCCGGATTCCGCGCTTGCCGAAATCCATTGAAATGCCGGGGCGGCGCGGCCAAGTATGGCGCCCATGTCTCCTTCGCCAACGTCCCAGACCCAGATCACCGACGTCGCCATCGTCGGCGCGGGGCCGGTCGGCCTCTTCGCCGTGTTCGAATGCGGCATGCTGAAGCTCAAGACCCACGTGATCGACGCGCTCGATTTCGCGGGCGGACAATGCGCGGCCCTCTATCCGGAGAAGCCGATCTACGACATTCCCGGCCATCCCAAGATCGACGCGGCCGAGCTGATCGCCAAACTCCAGGCGCAAGCCGCCCCCTTCGCGCCCGTCTATCACCTGGGCCAGCGGGTCGAGAAACTCGCGCGCGCGGGCGATGCCTGGGCGCTGGAGACATCGACGGGGACCAAGATCCTCGCCAAGACGGTGTTCGTCGCCGCCGGCGTGGGCGCGTTCGGGCCCAACAAGCCGCCGCTCGCCCGCATCGACGAGTTCGAAAACAAGGGCGTGCATTACCTGGTCAACAGCCGCGAGGCGTTCCGCGGCAAGCGCGTGGTCATCGCCGGCGGCGGCGATTCGGCGCTGGATTGGACGCTGAGCCTGGCCGAGGTGGCCGCGCGCGTGATGGTCGTCCATCGGCGCGACAAGTTCCGCGCGGCACCGGATACGGCCGCCAAGGTCAAGGCGCTGGCCGATGCCGGGCGCATCGACATGGTCACGCCCTATCAGCTCGAAGCGCTCGACGGCGAACCCGGCGCGCTCAAGGCCGTGATCGTCAAGGATCTCGACGGCAAAGCGCGCGCGCTCGAAGCCGACGCGTTGCTCGCCTTCTTCGGCCTGTCGATGAATCTCGGGCCGATCGCCGAATGGGGACTGGCGCTCGACAAGAACCACATCAAGGTCGAGCAGCGCGATTCCTCGACCTCGGCACCCGGGATTTTCGCCATCGGCGACATCGCCAATTATCCGGGCAAGTTGAAGCTCATCCTGTCGGGCTTCGCCGAGGCGGCCGCCGCCGCCCA
>JAMNXK010000492.1 GCA_023653245.1 Tagaea sp. | reverse complement strand
GGCGTGCTGATGCTGTTGGTGTGCGCCGCACTCGCGTATCTGGCGATGCGCTGGGGCAAGAAGGACTTCCACTGATGCCCGTGCCCGTCTGGCGGCCCTATCTGTTGCTCGCGGCGGCCCTGGCCTGCATGGGGATCGCGCTGTTTCCGATCTATTGGATCCTGGTCACGTCGGTCCTGCCGACCGAGATCGTGCTGTCGCGCAACCCGCCGCTGTTCCCGCCGGTCGAGCGCCTGTCCTTCGCCGCGTATGGGGAGGTGATCGCGCGCAAACCGATCCTGTTGTGGATCTGGAATTCGGTGCAGGTGACGCTCGGCACGCTGGCGATCGCGATCGCGGCCGGCGCGATGGCGGGCTATTCGCTGTCGCGCTACCGGACCCGGGCGCAGCAGGCGATGGGCTTCGGGCTGCTCGCCAGCAAGATGCTGCCCGGCTCGCTGATCATCATCCCGTTCTTCATCCTGTTCTCGAAGGCGGGCCTGATCGAAAGCAAGCTCGGCGTGATCCTCGCGAACGCGGCCGTCGCCGTGCCCTTCGCGACCTGGCTGCTCAAAGGGTTCTTCGACGCTATCCCGCGCGAGCTCGAACAAGCCGCGATGATCGACGGCTGCAACGAGTGGGGCGCCTTCCGCTACGTCGTGCTGCCGCTGGCGCGTCCGGGCTTGGCCGCCTCGGCGGCCTATATCTCGATCGTCACCTGGGCGGATCTGGTGTTCGCGCGCACGCTGATGTCCAAGCCCGACAATTGGGTCGTGACCGTCGGTTTGCAATCCTTCACCGGCGAGTACCTGGTCGAATGGTCGGCGCTGATGGCGGCCGCGACCATCTCGCTGCTGCCGATGCTGGTGCTGTTCCTGGTGCTCGAGCCCTTCCTGTCGGGCGGCGCGACCAAGGGCGCGCTGGCGAATTAGAGCGGCTCGACGCGCTCGACCGCGCCTTGGCGTTCGGCCGAGCGCGCGATCGCTTCGGCGACCAGGAGTCCGTGCAGCGCGTCGCGCGCGGTGGTCTCGCGCGGGGCGTGCCCGCGAATCCCGTCGAGCCAGCGCCGGTGATGCCGCACGCCCGGCGCCGCGCCGGGCAGAGCGGGGGTCTCCCAGCCCGCGCCGCCTTTGCGCAGGATGCGCAAAGGGGCCGAATCGCCGCGCAGCACCATCGCGCCTTCGGTGCCGTACAGTTCCAGCCGGTACCGATCCGTGCCCGCCGCTTCGATCATCGACATGTCGTGCGCAGCGACGATGCCGCTGGCGAAGCGATACGTCGCCCAGGCGCCGTCGGGATTCTCGACCGCGACGACGCGCCCATCGGCGAGGCGGCGTTCGGGCCGAAGAATCGCGGTTGTGGCGTGCGTCTCGGCGATCGGGCCGAACATCCGGGTCAGCAGATCGATGCCGTGCACGCCAAGCTGCGGCACCACGCCGCCCGACACGCGGCTCCGCTTGAAGAACCAGTCGGCCCAGTCGGGGCCGGGCGTGGCGTTGCGCATCCGGGCGGAGAGCGGCGTGCCGATGGCGCCCGCTTCGAGGAGGGCGCGCGCGGCGACGAATTCCTCGAAGTAACGGTGCATGAAGCTGACTTGCAAATCGATTCCGGCGGCCTCCGCCATCGCGAGAATGCGGCGGCCCGACGCGGCGTCCTGCGCCATCGGCTTCTGCACCAGGATCGCCTTGCGCGCGGCGATCGCGCGCGCGCACAACGCCTCGTGCGTGTCGTCGGGCGTGGCGATCACGATCGCGTCCGCGCCCGCCAAGGCGGCATCCAGATCGTCCGTCCCTTCCGGCACTTTCGCGCTTGCGGCGAGCGCTTGGGCTTTGGCGCGATCGCGCCCGACCACATGCGTCACGCGCGCCTCGGGGATCGCGGCCAGCGCGTCGAGATGGTAGGCGGCGATCGAGCCCGTGCCGGCGAGGGCGACGCGGATCATCCGAGCAACCGCACGAAGATCGGGCTCGACCACGCCGTCGATCCGTCCCACTGGCGCACGCGGAACCAATAGGCGTTCCAGCCCGGGCGCGGGGCCGGGTCGCGGAATTCGCCGCGCCACGAGGACGGGCCGGGACTTTCGGGCAGGAAACGCATCGCGATCTCCCGCGCGGGCCGAGTTTCGGCGAGCGCGAAGGGGCCCGCGCGCAAACGCGCGAGCGGCACGGCGATCGACAATGGCGGCGTGTCGAACGCGAGAACCGTGTCGTCGGGCGCGTCGATCGTGGCGACGATGCCGTCCCAATCGCCGCCGGTCGCCGAGCGCCAGGCGATCCGCCGCGCGTCGTTGGCGACGATGCCTTCGTCCGGCGTGTCGAAAGCGTGGCCTTGCGCATCGTGGAACGCACCGGCCGAGAGCGTCGCGTGGCCGTCCCATGTCATCCGCGCGCGCATGAAGTTTCCGGGTGCCGACGCGCCACGCCAGGCGATGCGCAGGCGGCTGGAGAGCTTCGAATTCGCGTGCGGCTCGACCGAGTGGATGATCTCCGTTCCCCGGAAGACGTCGACGGTCTCGATCGGCTCCGTGCCGTCGATCTCGATCGACAGCAGCGGCGGGAATTTCGCGTCGAACTCGCTGCCCATCGGCCGCCCGCCGGCCGAGAAGCGCAGAGCGATGCGCGCGCCGTCGGTCGCGTAGCATTCGCGCGCGCGCAAGGCGGCGAGGAGCGATGCGCGGTCCAGTCGATCGACCGCCACGGCGACGAGCCCGCCCCGGCAATTGCGCACGGTTTGATGGCCGGGATGGCTCGCACCCGGCCTTCCGTCCACGCCGTCGCTGCCGGCGGTCACGCCCATGCGATAGCCGCGCCGCAGCGCTTCGAACCAGAACCATTCCGACGTCGCGTGGGTCGAATGGATCTCGATCAAGCGCTCGATCGACGGATCGTGCTTGGACAGGTCGGTCGTGCGGCCGCCGACGTGCAGGCCGATGACGACGTCCGAGCCGCGATACTTGGCGTGCAGGTCCTCGGCGGCGGGCAGATCGCTCGCGGCGTCCGACTTGTCGTCGACATATTCGTGGCTGCAGCGCGTGATCCGCGCCGCGTCGCCGGGGAAATAGAGATTTCGGTCGCCGCCCAGCGCCGTGTCGGCCGACCATTCGAGGCCGAGCAATGCCACGAACTCGCCGGGCGCGTCGAACGCGGCGGTGACGGTCTCCGTCTCGCGCCACTCCGGACCCGAGACGAGAAAGCAATTGGCTTGGTGGCTGGCGAT
>JAMNXK010000491.1 GCA_023653245.1 Tagaea sp. | reverse complement strand
GGGCGACAGGCAGGCCGCCGCGGCGAGATCGTCGAGGCGGATGTCGCCGTCGAGCCGCGAATCGATGAATGCGATGGCGCGTTCGATGCGTTTGGCGTGGTCGGCGGCGCGGGCGTCGGTCATGGCGCGGAGCATGCCCCAAGCAACTTGATCGCGCTTGCGATTCCCTCGGCCGCAAGAATCGGAATGCGCGCCTGCGCGCCGCGCGCTAGACCCCCGCGATGACCGATCCTTCGATCCTCCCCGGCGCGTGGACGCCGGACACGATCCTCTGGCAGGAGATCGCCGCCGACGGCTCCAAATACGCTTTGCTCGATGGCGACAAGATGGCGGGGGCTTTCAGCTACGCCTTCTTTCTGCCCGCCGGGATGTGGGACAAGCCGCACTGGCATAGCCAAGATTCGCGCGTGTTCGTCGCGTCGGGCACGCTGCAACTCGGCTATGGCGAGGCGTTCGATCGCGCCAAGCTCGGCGTCTATCCGGCCGGAAGTTTTCTGAGCGTGCCGGCGAACGCGCGGCATTTCGACGGGGCCGAAATCGACACGCTGATTTTCGGCGTGGCGCGCGGGCCCTGGGCGACGCACTACGTGGGAGCGTAGGTGACGCTCAGTGCAGCCCGCCGGCGAAGACGTCCGGCTTGGGCCGGTACTGGCCGTCGCCGTATTTGCCGAACATGCGCTTGACCTCGGGATGCTCGACCGGGCCGTTTTCGGCGTCGGGGACGAGGTTCTGCTCGCTCACATAGGCCTGGTACGGCCCTTCGCGCTCGTTGAGCGCGTAGAGATGATAGAAAGGCTGATCCTTGCGCGGGCGCACTTCGGTGGGAATGGAGCGGTACCATTCCTCGGTATTGGCGAATTCGGGGTCGACGTCGTAGACCACGCCGCGGAACGGATAGACGCGGTGGCGGACGATCTGACCGATATGGAACTTGGCGCTGCGCATGGAGGCGATAATATTCGCCCGCGCGCGCGGATCAAGCCCCGCGATGGGCGCCGCGACCCGCCGATCGAGGGCCGGATCGCTACTTCTTCTTGCCCTTGCCGGGTTTTTTCTTGGGCGCCGGCTTCTTCTTTTTGACGGGCGCGGGTTTCTTTTTCGCCGGTGCGGGCTTCTTCGGCTTCGCCTTCGCCTTGACCGGCTTGGCGAGGGGCGCGGCCTTTTTCCGGCCGGGCCGTGCGACCGGTGCTGCAAAGCTGCGCCCCGCCGAGACGCGCGCGCCTGCGGTGCGCCGTCCGGCGGAGATCAACACGCGCTTGTGGCGATCTTCGGTCGGTTTGCCGGTGGCGCGGGGTTTGGCGGGCGCGGCTTCGGCCTGCAGCGCCGCCTGCGCCGCCGCGAGCCGCGCAATCGGCACGCGATAGGGCGAGCACGACACGTAGTCGAGCCCGGTCTTCTCGCAGAAATGGATCGACGCCGGATCGCCGCCATGCTCGCCGCAGATGCCGACCTTCAGATCGGCCCGCGTGGCGCGGCCGCGCGAAGTGCCCATCGCCACGAGCTCGCCCACGCCGTCGGGATCGATCGACACGAAGGGATCGCGGGTCATGATCTTCTGGGTTTCGTAGGCGCCCAGGAACGCGGCCGCGTCGTCGCGCGACAGGCCGAACGTGGTCTGGGTGAGGTCGTTGGTGCCGAAGGAGAAGAACTCGGCCGTCTCGGCGATTTCGCCGGCGCGCAAGGCGGCGCGCGGCAGCTCGATCATCGTGCCGAGCATGTAGACGATCTCGGCCCCCGTCGCCGCGCGCACCTCGGCGGCGACCTTGGCGATATGGTTGCGCATCAGGTCGAGCTCGCGCTTCATGGCGACCAGCGGGATCATGATCTCGGGCTCGACCGTGCGGCCGGTTTCCTTGGCGACGATCGCGGCGGCTTCGAAGATCGCGCGCGCCTGCATCTGGTAGATCTCGGGATAGGTGACGGCCAGGCGGCAGCCGCGATGGCCGAGCATCGGATTGGTCTCGGTGAGCCGCTCGGCGCGCGCCTTGATCTCGGCCACCGGCTTGCCGGTGGTCTTGGCGAGCTCGGCGAAGTCGGCGTCCGAATGCGGCAGGAATTCGTGCAGCGGCGGATCGAGCAGGCGGATGGTCACCGGCAGCCCGTCCATGATGCGGAACAGCTCGGCGAAATCGTCGCGCTGGAAGGGCATGATCTTGGCGAGCGCCGTGGCGCGCTGCGCGGAATCGTCGGCGACGATCATCTCGCGCACGGCGGTGATGCGCGTGGGATCGAAGAACATGTGCTCGGTGCGGCAAAGGCCGATGCCTTCCGCGCCGAAGCGCCGCGCGGTGCGCGCGTCGAGCGGGGTTTCGGCGTTGGTGCGCACGGCCATGCGGCGGAAGGAATCGGCCCATTGCATGATCGTGGCGAAATGGCCCGACAGCTCGGGCTGCACGGTGGGCACGTCGCCCTTGAAGACCTCGCCCGTGCCGCCGTCGATGGTCAACGCTTCGCCGGCGGCGATCGTGTTGCCCTTCACGCTCAGCGTCTTGGCGGCGTAGTCGACGCGGATTTCGCCCGCCCCGGCGACGCAAGCCCGGCCCATGCCGCGCGCCACCACCGCCGCGTGGCTGGTCATGCCGCCGCGCGTGGTGAGAATGCCGCGCGCCGCATGCATGCCGTGGATGTCTTCGGGGCTGGTTTCGATGCGCACCAGGATCACGGATTTGCCCGCGGCGGCCAGCGTCTCGGCCTCGTCGGCCGAGAAGCAGACGATGCCCGACGCGGCCCCCGGCGAGGCGGGCAGGCCGCGCGTCAGCGGCGTCTTGGCCGCCTTGGGATCGAGCGTGGGATGCAAGAGCTGGTCGAGCGACGCCGGATCGATGCGCATGACGGCGGTCTTGGTGTCGATCAGGCCTTCGTCGGCCATCTCGACGGCGATGCGCAAGGCGGCGGCGGCGGTGCGCTTGCCGTTGCGCGTTTGCAGCATATAGAGCTTGCCCTTCTCGACCGTGAACTCGATATCCTGGATTTCGCGGTAGTGGCGCTCGAGCTTCGTGCGGATATCGCAGAGCTGCTTGAAGGTGGCGGGCATCGCCTCCTCCATCGAGGGCAGCTTCGAGCGCTGGCGCTCGCGGCCCAGGATGGTCAGCTGCTGGGGCGTGCGGATGCCCGCGACCACGTCCTCGCCCTGGGCGTTGATCAGGAACTCGCCGTAGAAGGCGTTCTCGCCGGTCGACGGATCGCGGGTGAAGGC
>JAMNXK010000490.1 GCA_023653245.1 Tagaea sp. | reverse complement strand
TGCTCGCGCGCGCGGATTATCTGTTCGTCGCGGTCCCGCTGGTGCCGGGGGCGCGGCACCTGATCGACGCAAGCGCGCTGGCGAAGCTCAAACCGGGCGCGCCGCTGATCAATGTCGGGCGCGGCTCGACCGTGTCGGAAGCGGCGGTGGCCGACGCGCTCGCGCAAGGCCGGCTGGGCGGCTACGCCGCCGACGTGTTCGAGATGGAGGATTGGGCGCTGCCCGATCGGCCGCGCGCGATCGACGCAAGGCTGCTCGCGCATTCGCGCACGCTGTTCACGCCGCATCTGGGTTCGGCGGTCGCGCGCGTGCGCGCCGACATCGCCATGGCCGCGGCGCGCAACGTCGCGGATGTCTTGGAAGGCAAGCGCCCGCGCGATGCGATCAACGAACCCGAATCCCCTTCGCGTCGAGCAGCGCCTTGGCCCGATCCGGATAGTCGGTGATCAAGCCGTCGACGCCGAGACCGAGAACGCGGTCCATGTCGGCGGTTTCGTTCACGGTCCAGGGAATCACCGTCAAGCCCAGCCGCTTCGCCTCGGCGACGAGAGGCGCGTCGAGATCGCGGAAGAAGGGCGACCAGATCTTGCCGCCGGCCGCGGCGACCAGACGCGGCGTGGAATTGCCGTGCGCGGCCGCGTCGAGCCCGGTCCAGGGCGACACGCCCTTGCCCTTGAACACGGTCTCGTTCGCGCCGCGCTCGAAGGTGAGATAGGCGCGCGCGATCTCCGGCGCCTCGCGCGCGGCGATCGCCAGCGTGCGCCAATCGAAGCTTTGAATCGTCGTGCGCTCGGCGATCCCAAGGCTGCGGATCTCCGCGATCAGGGCGCGGGCGAACGCCTCGGGCGCAAGGGTCTCGTCCGGCGCCAAGGGCGAGATCTTGGTTTCGACGTTGAAGCGCAGCCGCTCGGCGCCCGGCAGGGACGCGACTTCGGCGAGCGTGGGCATGCGCGTGCCGGGTATCGGGGCTTGCGAAGCGAAATTGCGCGCGTAGTCGGTGCCGGGCTTGAGCGCGCCGACGTCCAAGCGCTTGAGCTCGGCGAGCGTGAGGTCGCGCAAGCGCGGGCCCGGTGCGGCGATCCATTGGCCCGATGCGTCGCGGGTGAAATCGGGATTGAGCCGGCGATCGTGCGCGACGACGATCGCCCCGTCGGCCGACACGCCGGTGTCGAGTTCGAGCGTGGCGACGCCGATCGCGATCGCGCGCGCGAAAGCCGGCAGCGTGTTCTCGGGCGCGAGCCCGCGCGCCCCCCGATGGCCTTGCAGATCGAAGGCGGCGGCGGGGCAGGCGAGCGCAAGCAGAGCGGCAACGACTCTAAGCACGGGGCGGCTTCCTTTCCCGCAAGGGCTTGGTTTCGGCGAGCAGCCAATGCCGGAACGCGGCCAGCACCGGCCGCTCGGCGTCGCGCTTGGGGCACACCAGCCAATAGCTTTTGCCCGCCGGCACGATCAAATCGAGCGGCGCCACCAAGCGGCCGGATTTGATCTCGTTCTCGAACAAGAAGGGCGCGCCGAGCGCCAAGCCTTGCCCTTCCATCGCCGCTTCGACCGCCAGGCGGGTGGAGTCGAAAATGGTCGAGTGCGAGCGCGGAGTCTCGGGATCGAGTCCGGCGGCTTTCAACCAGATCGCCCAATCGTCCCAGTAGTTGTGGTCGTCGGGCAGTTTGTGGGCGAGCACGTCGGCGGGTTTCTTGATCTTCCGCGCCACCTCCGGCGAACACAACGGCGTGAATTCGTCTTCGAACAGAAGATCGGCGTGCAGAGGGGGGTACGGGCCGGGCCCGTAGCGGATCCCCGCGTCGAAGGGCTCGCGATCGAAATCGATCACTCGCGAGGATGTTTCGAGCTTGAGGGTGATCTCCGGATGGCGGGCCGAGAAACGGCCCAACCGCGGCACCAGGAACGCGAGCGCGAAAGTGTACAGAAGCGAGACGCGCAAATTGCCGCGCGCCTCGCGTTCCTGCGCGCGCGTCACGGCGCGGCCCATCCGCTCGAAGGCTTCGGTCAGTTCGGGGGCGAGCGCGACGCCGGTGTCGGTCAGCGCGAGCGCGCGCGTCAGCCGCCGGAACAGCGTGGCGCCGAGCGCCTGTTCGAGGCTTTTGACTTGATGGCTGATCGCCGCCTGGGTCACGCCCAATTCTTGCGCGGCTTTGGTGAAGGATAGATGTCGCGCCGAGGCTTCGAAGGCGCGCAACGCGCCCAGCGGTGGCAATCTTGGCGTCGCCATACCCTAACTCCCATAATGTATCGCCGAAGAAAGGATCGTTTGTAAGCCCCGCCATTTAGGCACAAATTTCCCCCCGCGTCATCGGGACGCAATAAGGAGATTGGGTCATGTGGAGCGATGCGATCGAAGGTCGGGTGGGGTTGGGCGAAGCCTGGGTGGGTGCCGCGCATGCCTTGACGATGGCGCTGCTGGCGAGCTTGGCGGCGATCGTTCTGTGGCAGGAACGCAGCCGCCAGCGCGCGCATCTGGCCGAATTGCCCGAGCGCGAACTCAAGGATATGGGCATGACGCGTTCGGAAGCGATCCGCGAAGCCGGGAAGATGCCGTGGCGGAGATGACGGGCCGAAGGTAACATGGCGGCATGAGTGCGATTGCGCGCAAGAGGCGACGCCGAAGTCCTAAGTGGATGACCCTCAAGATCCGCCACATCGAGCCGGATCTGGCGGATCAACTGCGCGCGCGGGCGTTAGCCGAAGGCATTTCCGTCGCGGAGCATGTCCGGCGTACGCTGCTGGCGACTCACCCAGACGGAGCGCCCGATGAGCGTTGAGGCGCTTGGCGCAAGACGCGTTCCGACGGCGGCGATCCTGGACCGGCCACCGCGCGCGTGCGCGGCCTCACGCTGGCCACGCGCAACGTCAAAGATTTCGAAGGCCTCGGGTTGCGCTTGCTCGATCCCTGGCTGGGCTAACCGTAAACCAGCCCATCGGACACGCCGGCCACTTCCTGGGCGATTTTGTGCGCGATCGCGGGCCCGAAATCGGCGAAGCGGCGCGCCGGCACCACGAAGGCGCCCGGGCCGCCGATCACCTCGGCGCGGAAATAGCGGTCGAGCGTGACGTACTCGCTCAAGATCGGCAGGCCGTTGATGCCGATGCCTTCGTCGATCGCTTGGTCGCGCGCGAAGCGCGGCAAGCGGCCTTGGTTGTTGATCCCGTCGCCCGACACGTCGATCACGCGCCGCTCGGTCGC
>JAMNXK010000489.1 GCA_023653245.1 Tagaea sp. | reverse complement strand
GGCGAGCGCTTCGGCTTCCGCCTCGATCCCGAAAAGCTTGGCGACGAACGCGTCGATCTGCGGCCCGAGATCGACCAGCAGATTGCCTTCGTCCTTGGCGGCGAGCGCGTCGGGGTTGGCGCGCGCGATCATCAGCCGGTCGTGCAGGCTCACGTCGGCGGCCTTGAGGAAATCGGCGAAGGCGCCGTCGAGGCGCGCGAGGCCGTCGCGCGCGTAAAGATCGTCGAACGCGAATCCGAATTCGAGTTTCATGGCAGGTCGGCCAGTTTCTTGAGCAGGGCGAGCAAGGTTTCGCGCTCGGCGAGGGGCAGGGGATCGAGCGTGGCTTCGGTCACGGTCTTGGCGCGCGAAACCGCTTCGCGCGCGAGGGCCGCTCCGCTTTCGGTCAAGCGCAGCAACGTCGCGCGCCGATCGGAAGGATCGGGACGGCGCTCGATCAGCCCGCGCGCCATCAGGCGCTGGATCACGCCCTGGATCGTCGCCGGGTCCATCGCCGTGAGCCGGCCCAGGAGATTCTGCGACACCTCGCCGCGATCGCCGATCTTCACCAAAGCGGCGAATTGCGTGGGCGTGACGTCGAGATCGCCGAGCCCTTTTTCGAACAAGGACGTGTGGCGCTGATGCGCCCGGCGCAGCAAATGCCCGATTTGCGCGTCAAGCCGGTAGTCCGGGTCGGGGGCGGGCATTGGCGTGGCGGGCGCCAGTTTCGGGGCGGGCTGCATGCGGCGTCGAGTATTGTTCGTACACGAACCTTTTGTCCAGCCCCTCTTTTTCCCATGGCCCATCAAAGCTATGTGAACGGTATGACCGCCATCGCCCCTCGCCCCGCCGACCGCGCCGTCGCGATCTGGCTGCTGATTTGCGCGGCCATGATCTTCGCCATGGTGGTGATCGGCGGCGTCACGCGGCTGACGGAATCGGGCCTGTCGATCGTCGAGTGGCGTCCGGTGACCGGCGCGCTGCCGCCGCTCTCCGACGCGCAATGGCAGGCCGAGTTCGACAAATACCGGCAGATCGACCAGTACCGGCAGCTCAACGCGGGCATGTCGCTGGCCGAGTTCAAGGTCATCTTCTTCTGGGAATGGTTCCACCGCTTTTGGGGTCGGCTGATCGGCCTCGTCTTCTTCGTACCCTTCGTCTGGTTCCTATGGACCGGTGCGGTGCGCGGGAGGCTCGCCGCGAAACTCGCGGGGATATTCGCGCTCGGCGGCCTGCAAGGTTTCGTGGGCTGGTGGATGGTCGCCAGCGGCTTGCGCGAGAACATGGTCGCGGTCAGCCATCTGCGCTTGGCGGCACATCTGGGCTTGGCGCTGATCATCCACGCCGCGATCCTGTGGGTCGCCCTCGATCTGCTGCGCGGGAAGCGCGGGCCCTCGCGCGAACGCCAGGCCGGTTTGGCGTTGAGCGCGCTGGTCTTCGCCACGATCCTCGCCGGCGCCTTGGTCGCCGGCCTCGACGCCGGCATGACCCATAATAGTTTTCCGCTGATGGACGGGCGGCTTTTCCCCGCCGGCTATTTCGATCTCGATCCGGCGTGGCGGAACTTCTTCGACAACGTGGTCGCCGTGCAGTTCAACCACCGCTGGCTCGGCATCGCCTGCGCGGTTCTGGCGTGCGCTTACGCCTGGCGCGTGCGGCCCGTCGAACGCGCGGATCGGCTGTGGGTCCTCGCACCGGCCTACGCGGCGTTCGCGCAAGCGGCACTCGGCATCGCCACCCTGCTGTTCTGGGTGCCCTTGCCCTTGGCGGCGGCGCATCAGGCGGGGGCGGTGATCTTGCTCTCCTGCGCGCTCGCGGCCGCGCACGCGACGGGCAAACGCTAAGCGCGGCGCGGGAAGGCGAGCGACACCGCGAACAGTGCCGCCGCCGCGACGACGATCGACGGGCCCGAGGGCGTGTCGAATTCGAGCGACGCGTAAAGCCCCATCAACACGGCGAGCGCGCCCAGCCCCGCCGCAATCGCGGCCATGGCTTCGGGGCTCGACGCGAAGCGCCGCGCCCCGGCCGCCGGAATCACCAGCAACGCCGTGACCAGCAGCACGCCTACGATCTTCATGGCCAGCGCCACGACCAGCGCCAGCAGCAGCACGAAGGCAAAGCGCACCGCGTCGACGTTCACGCCCTCGACGCGCGCGAGATCCTCGTCCACGCTCGCGGCCAGCAACGGCCGCCACAGGAACGCCAGCGCCACCAGCGCGGCACCGGCCCCGAGCCACACGGCGCCAACATCGCGCCGCGTGACGGCCAGCACGTCGCCGAACAGGTAGGAGACCAGATCGACGCGCAGCGTCTCGACGAAAGACAGCGCGATCAGCCCCAGCGACAAGGTCGTGAACGCGGCGATCGACAGCAGCGTGTCGGCGGACAGCCGCGCGCCGCCGAGCAGCGCGCTCAGCGCCAGCGCGAACGCCGCACCGAAGGCGGCGATGGCCAGGATCGGCTCGATCTCGAGCAGGAAGGCGAGCGCCAGACCGAGCAGCGCGGAATGCGCCAGCGCGTCGCCGAAAAACGCCAGCCGGCGCCAGACCACGAACGCGCCCAGCGGGCCCGCGATCGCCGCCAGGCCCAGGCCCGCGAGGCCCGCGCGGATCACGAACTCATCCATGGCGATGTTCGTGGGGATGGGGATGGACGTGGCCGTGCGCGTCGTGGACGTGATCGTGATGGTGGCGGTAGAGCGCCAGGCTCTCGCCCGCGCGTTCGCCGAACATCGCGGCGAAGGCCGGATCGCGGCCCACCGCCTCGGGCCGGCCGGTGCAGCAAACATGGCCGTTCAGGCACACCACGCGGTCCGAACGCGCCATCACCAGATGCAGATCGTGGCTGATGAGCAGGACCGCGCAGCCGAGCCGGTCGCGCAAGCCCGCGACCAGATCGTAGAGCGCGTCCTGGCCGGTGACGTCCACGCCTTGCGCGGGCTCGTCGAGTGCCAGCAGCCCGGGCTTGCGCACCAGCGCGCGGGCGAGCAGCACGCGCTGCATTTCGCCGCCCGACAGGCCGGTCATCGGCGCGTCGCGCAACGCGCCCGCCCCGGCCAAGTCCAGCGCCGCGTCGATCTGCGCGGCGGCGAAGCGCCCAGCGAGTCCGACGAACCGCGCGACCGCCATCGGCAGATTCGGATCGAGCGCCAGACGCTGGGGCATGTAGCCCACGCGCAAACCCTCGGCGCGCGTCACGCGGCCGGAATCCGGCGCGACCAG
>JAMNXK010000488.1 GCA_023653245.1 Tagaea sp. | reverse complement strand
GAGATCAGCGTGCGCGACAATCCGACGGTCTCGAAATTGTAGCCGCCGCGATAGGACGACACGATCGAGATGCCCATCTTCGACATGATCTTCAGCAGACCGTCGTCGATGCCCTTGCGATAACGCTCGATCCCTTCCTTCAGGCCCATTTCGCCGAACAGCCCGCGCGAATGGCGATCGGCGATGGCTTCCTCGGCGAGATAGGCGTTGATGGTGGTCGCCCCCACGCCGATCAGCACGGCGAAGAAATGCACGTCCATGCATTCGGCCGTGCGCACGTTGAGCGAGGTGAAGGTGCGCAGCTGCTGGCGCACCAGATGCGTGTGCACGCCGCCCGCCGCCAGGATCATCGGGATGGGCGCGCGGCTCGGGCCTTGCGCGCGGTCGGTCAGGATCACGTGCACGGCGCCGCCGCGCACGCCGTCTTCGGCTTCGCGCTGGACGCGCTTCAACGCGTCGCGCAGCGCGAATTCGCCCGAGGCGGGATCGAACGTGCAGTCGATCTCGACCGCGGTGTCGCCCATATAGGCGCGCATCGCCTGGAACTCGGCCGTGGTCAGCACCGGGCTTTCGAGCTGGAGAAGCCGGCACTGGCTTTCGTCCTCGTCGAGGATGTTCCCGAGATTGCCGAGGCGCGTGCGCAAGGTCATCACCCGGCGCTCGCGCAAGCTGTCGATCGGCGGGTTGGTGACCTGGCTGAAATTCTGCCGGAAGAAATGGTGCAGGCCGCGATATTTGTCGGAGAGCACGGCGATGGGCGTGTCGTCGCCCATCGAGCCCACCGCTTCCTTCGCGTCCTCGACCATCGGATGGAGGATGAGCTCGAGATCCTCGAGCGTCCAGCCGACGGTCAGCATGCGCCGGCGCAATTCGTCGCGCGACAATTCGGGCTTGGGGGCCGAATCCGCTTTCACGAGCTGGTCGATGACCGTGATGTTCCGCGTCCAGTCGCCGAAGGGGCGCGAGGCCGCGAGCCACTCCTTGAGCTCGTGGTCACGATAGAAACGCCCGGCGCGCATGTCGACGGCGATCATCTGGCCGGGGCCGACGCGGCCTTTCTCGATCACGCTCTGCTCGTCGACCTTGACCATGCCGGTCTCCGAGCCGACGACCAGCAAGCCGTCGCCGGTGATCGTGTAGCGGCAGGGGCGCAGACCGTTGCGGTCCATGCCGGCCAGCGCCCATTTGCCGTCGGTGCAGGCGATGGCCGCCGGCCCGTCCCACGGCTCCATCACCGAGTTGGCGTAGGCGTACATGTTGCGGATCGGCTTGGGCGTCTGGTCGTCGTAGGACCAGGCCTGGGGCATCATCATCGTCTTGACCATCGGCAGCTCGCGCCCGCCGCGGATCAGAAGCTCGAAGACGTTGTCCATCTGCGCGGAATCCGAGCCCGGCTGCACGACGGGCTTCACGTCGTCCACCGACTGGCCGAAGCGCTCGTGCGCCATGCGCGTCTCGTGGCTCTTCATCCAGTTGACGTTGCCGCGCACGGTGTTGATCTCGCCGTTATGGGCGAGCGCGCGGAAGGGCTGGGCCAGCCGCCAAGTCGGGAAGGTGTTGGTCGAATAGCGCTGATGGTAGATCGCGAAGGCCGACACGAAGCGCTCGTCGCCGAGATCGGGATAGAAGATCGACAGCGCTTCGGCCAGGAACATGCCCTTGTAGACGATCGAGCGGCACGACAAGGAGCAGACGTAGAGATCGACCAGGTTCTCGGCGAGCGCTTGCTTCTCGATGCGCCGGCGCACGACGAACAGGTCGAGCTCGAACTTGTCGTCGTCCACGCCGCGCGAATTGTGCACGACGATCTGCTCGATCTCGGGGCGCGTGGCGTTGGCTTTTTCGCCGCACACCGAGGTGTCGATCGGCACCTGGCGCCAGCCATAGACGCCGTAGCCCATTTTGAGGATTTCGGTTTCGACGATGGTGCGGCAGCGCTCCTGCCCGTCGAGATCGTTGCGCGGCAGGAAGATCACGCCCACGCCCAAGCGCGCGTCCGAGGTCTTCACGCCCTGGCGCTCGATATGCGCCTTGAAGAAATCCTGCGGGATTTCGATGTGGATGCCCGCCCCGTCGCCGGTCTTGCCGTCGGCGTCGACCGCACCCCGGTGCCAAACGGCTTTCAGCGCTTCCACGCCCAGCTCGACGACCGAGCGGCGCGGCTTGCCGTCGATCGCGACGATGAGGCCCACGCCGCAATTGTCGTGCTCGTCAGCGGGATCGTAGGCGTGGCCGTCGATCAGCGTGGCGCGGTTGGCTTCGAATTCGCGCGCGAAGCGGGAGCCGGGATCGTTTGCGTGGGTCATGTGCGTCGGTCCTAAAGATTGATTCCGCGACGTCGGAGTTCGTCGGTCTTCAAGGTCATCGATTGCTGTAGTGCCGCGAGGGGGAGCCAGCCGAATGATTGGAAGAGGCCGGGTTCGACCGCAGCAAAGGCACGCAGCATCGCAGTACCCGACGGCGAACCGTAGAAGGTCAACACGCGTCGCGCATCCTCGGGGCCAAGGCGCTCGACGAGCCGGGGCTCGATCCGTTGTAGGAAAGTCGCGGCATCTCCGCTCGATCGCATCGAAGTCTCGTCGAGCGCGACAACCTTGACGCCCGCCGGACCTTCGAGAAACGCCGCAATCTGCCGCATTTGATCGACGTCCAAGTGGCGCGCATACATCGCAGCGATCGCGAGACGCTGCGTCTCAATGGCCTGTCGCGCCGGGGGCGCGACCACTTCTTCGAATGCCCGCTCGATCGTCCCCGGCGGCAAGTCGGGATTCTTTTCCCGAAGCTGCCGAATGACCGATGTTCGGCCCGCGTCGAACATTTTTTCCAGGACGACATGCAATCCGCGCGCTTGGACGAGCGCGGTCGCCGCGGCGCGCTGTTGCGGGTCCGCGAACATCGAGCGTTCCAGCGGGACTTGGGCGCCTGCGGGCGCGATCCGGAAATCGGCGCTTTCCGGAATCAATCCGAATGCAAGGGAGGCGGCGAGGATCGCGCGGCGCATCTTGCGCCTCACTCCGCCGCGGCGGCGAGGGGCTTGGCCTTCGCCGACACAAATTTGTGGATCTGGTCGGCCGCGTCGCGCCCGTCGCGGATCGCCCAGACGACCAGCGACGCGCCGCGCACGATGTCGCCGGCGGCGAACACGCCGTCGAGCGAGGTCATCATGGTGCGATGGTTGACCTTGAGCGTGCCCCAGCGCGTG
>JAMNXK010000487.1 GCA_023653245.1 Tagaea sp. | reverse complement strand
TCGGGCGAGACCTCGCCGATCGAAACCGCGAACCCAAGCGGCTGCGGCTCGGCGCGCAGGATCTTGCCCGCCGCCCCGCGATCGAGCGGCCGGCGGTCGCCCTCGCGCACGATCGCGCGCACCATCTGGGCGGATTCCACGCGATGCAAGCACACGCGCGTGTCGCCCTCGCGCACATAAAGCGAAGCGGTCTCGCCCGTCTCGGCGGCGAGCTTGCGCAACAGCGGCAGCGCCACGTCGCCGAGCTTGAACGCGGCCTGATAGAGCTGGCCGGCCTTCAGCGCCGCGGCGCCCACGCGAAACGCGCCGTCGGAATCGCGCGCCAGAAAGCCCGCGCGCTCGAGCGACACCGATAGCCGCAGGATGGTGCTCTTGTAGAAGCCGGTGCGCTTGGCGAGTTCGGCCAGCGTCAAACGCGGGCTGCGTTCGTCGAACGCCGCGACCAACGCCAAAGCGCGGCCCACGGCGGCCACGCCGTCTTTGTCGCGATTGGCTTTCCTTGCCGGGCTGAGCGTATCGACCATGACCGTTCTGTCTTGCGGAACATCTTTCCGCTGTGCGGAAATGGAGCATCCTCCGGCACGGCGTCGATGTCAATCCAGCCGCTTGAGCCAGAACGCCATGGGCTTGCGGGTGGGTGCCGCCTCGCCCACGTCGCGCCATTCGAACGACGCGGTCAGATCGGGGTGCGGGACGAAGCCGCGCTTGGCCCAGAACGCGTCGAGCGGCACATAGTCCGCCGGCCGCGCGGGATGATCGGCCGGGCGCACCACGCCGCAGAACGCGGCGATCGAAAAGCCCAGCGCGCGGGCGCGTGCCTCGCGTTCGGCGAAGAAGCGCACGCCCGCGCCTTGGCCGCGATAGGGCGAGAGAAGCACCGACTCGCCGTAATAGTAGACGCTGCCTATATCGATCCCGGCCGCCGCGAAGGGCGCGCGCAGCTCGGGCTCGGCGTCGGCGAGCGGCAGGGCGGTCGATGCACCCACGACCGCGTCGCCGTCGCGCGCGATCACAAGCGTCGAACGATCGAGCCGCGCGTATTTGGCCAGATACTTGCGCTCGTAATCGAGCGAACCGTCGTAGAGATAGGGCCAGTCGCGGAACACCGTCACGCGCAGCCGCGCCAGTTCGGGAACGACCGCGAGGATGTCCGCGCCGGACAGGGTCTCGAACTTCATCGCACCTGATCGAGCCAGGCCTTGACGTTGTAGTGGTTCGACACGCGCGCGATCTTGCCGTCCGCCAGATCGAAGAACGCGCCGACGCGCAAGCTATAGCGCTGCCCGCGCGCCGGCGGATGCGGCAAGTCGGTCGCGAGATACTCGCCGTCGAGTTCGAACTCGGCCGCGGCGCGCGCGCCGTCCGGGGACGCCATCACGACCAAGTCGCGCACGCGCTCGCGATAGCAGCGGTCCATATGCGCGAGGAACTTGGCGAAAGCGGCACGGCCGGTTTCGCGGCCGCCTTGGCAGATGTCGTGCGCGACATCTTCGGTCAGCAGGGCCGTCATCCCCGCCCAGTCGCGCGCGTTGAACGCCGCGTAATAAGCGCGGATCGTCGTCTCGGCGCTCATGCCCAGGGCGCCTTGCCGGCCGCCCAAAGCTCGTTGAGCAGCGTCATGTCGCGATACGTGTCCATGCATTGCCAGAATCCGCCATGCTTGTGCACGGCGAGCTGGCCCTGATCGGCCAGCTTGGGGAGCACGTCGATCTCCAGGCTGTTGGCGGCGTTCTCGGGCGAAATCGACGCGAGGGCGGCCTTGCGCAAGACCATGAAGCCGCCATTGATCCAGCCTTCGGCGATCTGCGGCTTCTCCCGGAAGGTGCGCAATTCGTGGCCGTCGATGTCGATCTCGCCGAAGCGCGAAGGCGGGTGGACGGCCGTGACCGTGCCCAAACGCCCCGCGCGCTGGTGGGTTTGATAAAGGGCTTGCATGTCGATATCCGCCACGCCGTCGCCATAGGTGGCGAAGAACGTGTCGCCGCGCACATGCTTGAGCGCGCGCGCGATGCGGCTGCCGGTCAGCGTCTCCGCCCCCGTTTCGACCAGCACCACCGAGAAATCGAGCGGGGCCACGTCGCCCAGCACGCGCACCGCGTTGGTCGACAGATCCACTTCGAGATCGGCGTTGTGCAGGCGGTAGTTCACGAAGTAGTCGCGGATGACGTCGCCCTTGTAGCCCAGGCACACCACGAAGCGCTTCACCCCGAAGCGGCGGTACAGGCGCATGATATGCAGCAAAATCGGCGTGCCGCCGACCTGGACCATCGGCTTGGGGCGGATGTCGGTTTCTTCGCGCAAGCGCGTGCCCATTCCGCCCGCGAGAATCACGGCTTCCATGTCGGCAGGGATCATCGAACGCGACTCCGAATCGACCGAGAGGGCGCGATGATATCTCAAGATGATCCGAATCGCCGCCTGGCACGCGCTTGCCGCCACGCTGGTCCAGGCCTTCGCCCACACATTCGAGCTGTGGCGCGGGCTTTCGCGTTGGGCTTGGCGCCGGGCGCGTGGCGGCCGGTCCTGGCGCAAGCTGGGCTTCTATGCGCCGCGTTCCCGGCCTATATCCTGCTCCATCATGCGCTTGCCCTCCCGTTCCGTTAGCCTCGCCATCCTGGCCGTCGTCGCCGGCACGGCTTTGTGGGTGCGCTGGTTCCTGTGGCCGGCCGATCCGGGCCCGCGCTGGAACGTGCTCGTCGTGACGATGGAAAGTGCCCGCGCCGAAACCCTCGGCCTGATGCCGCGCACGCGCGAACTCGCCAAAGACGCCACGACGTTCGAGCGCCATCGCGCGGTGTCGGCCTGGACCGGTGCGAATGTCGTGGCGCTGCTGTCGGGCGTCTCGCCCGTCGCGCATGGCGTGCACACGCGCGGCCAGACGATCCCGGAAGCCTGGGAAACCCCGCTCGACGATCTGACGCGCGCCGGCTACGCGGTCGCAGGGCTCCAAGGCTTCATGGGCGTCGCCGGTTTCGCGTCGCTGGGCCTGGCACTCGACACGCGCATCGACCTCGACAACTGGCTGCGCGCGCGCGCGGAGGACAAACGGCCCTTCTTCGTCTGGTATCACCATCCGCACACGCATCTGCCCTATGCGCCGCTGCCGCCTCACGCGCCCGACTGGAAGGCCTTGCTGCCTCCGGGCGACGACGCCGCCATCGACCGCGTCCGCCACGTGACCGAGCTGCCCGCGATCCACGCCGGC
>JAMNXK010000486.1 GCA_023653245.1 Tagaea sp. | reverse complement strand
CAGAGCCCCGCCCCGTCGAAGCGGCGCATGACCACGACCCAGTCGAGGATCTCGCCGGTGCCGGGGCGTTTGACGGGCTCGACGCCGAGATAGAGATCGGGCGCCCAGCGCCGATTGACCGCCAGCTCGGCGCGGCACGCGGCCTCGCGCTTTTCGAGGGTGGAGAAGTCGAGAAACGGAAAGACGACCGCGCGTTTGAGCTTGCGGGCCCGATCGCCCGCGAGGAACACGGCCGAGATATGCGTGTCGATCCGTTGGGGCGCGACGCCGCCTTGCGCCGCCGAATCGGCGAGGATCGCGAGCGCTTCGTCTTGCCGATCCACAATGGTCACGCCGAACGCGGCGCCTCGGGGTGAAAGTCGCGCTGGCGCCGCAGCGGCGCCGCGCGAAAATCGCCGAAAGCCTGGACGACCTCGCCAAGGCCGGCGCGCACGCCATGCGCGACGCCGAAACCCTTCAAGACGCCGCCGCGCCGATCTGGATCGGGATCGGCATGCGAGGCGCCGCCCGCCAGATCGACCGCGCGCGCCTGGATGCGGCCGATGATTTGCGCACCCGCACCGATCCGGCACCCGGCCGAAACCGAACCGCCGCCGGCGAGGCGCGCGCGCGCGCCGATTTCCAGATCGGCCTCGTGCGCGAGCAACGTGAACCCGCCATCGCGCCCTATTTCCACGCCCGGCCCCAAAACGATTCGGCCGCCGAACGCCTCGGCCCGCGTGCCCGCCGCGAGTTCGGCCCCGTCGCCGATCCAAATCGTTCCGTCGCGCTTCGTCGCCAAAAACACGCACGGCTCGATCCGGCACGTACCGGCGAAGACCACCGCTTTGGAGATCAATGCCGAATACGGGTCGAACACGCGCACGCCGCGCGCTGCCAGCTCGAGCAGCGCGTCGATCGCAAGGAAATCCTCGGCGCGACGCGCGGCATCGAGCGCGGCCAGGCGCGTTTCGGGCGTCATGCGCCCGCGGCCGGATCGCGCCGGCGCTCGACCACGCCCGCCGGGTCCAGATGCACGATCACGTCGGCCCCCGGGAACGCCGCGAACACGGCTTCCTCCACCGCGTCGGCGGCGGCGTGCGCCTCGTTCAACGTCAATGCGCCGTCGATCTCCAGATGCATCTGCACCGAGATGTTGGGGCCCACGGCACGGGTACGCAGATCGTGCACGTCGAGGATCAAAGGCTGCGCGCGGGCGATGGCGAGGATCCTCGTGCGCGTGGCCTCGGGCAATTCGCGGTCCATCAGATGGTCGAGCGCGCCGCGCCCGATTTCCCAGGCGCCCTTGAGGATGAAGACGCCGATCAGCAGACCGCAGATCGGATCGACCAGCGACCAGCCCAACGTCATCGAGGCGATCAGCGACAGCGCCACGCCGCCATTGAGCAGCAGGTCCGACGCGTAGTGCAAGCGGTCGGCCCCGACCGCCAACGAGCCCGTCCGCTCGACCACCGAACGCTGGTAGCGGATCAGCGCGAACGTCAGGACCATCGACAGCGCCATCACCGCCAGGCCGACCTCGCCGCGCTCGACCGGCACCGGCGCCCACAGCCGGTGCGCGGCCTCCGAGAACAGCAGCAGCGCCGAGCCCGCGATGAAGGCGGCTTGCGCGAGGCCGGCGAGCGCTTCGGCCTTGCCGTGGCCGAAGCGATGCTCCTCGTCGGCGGGTTCGAGCGCGTGACGCACCGCGAACAGGTTCACCAGCGATGCGGCCGCGTCGAGCAGCGAGTCGAGCAGGCTCGACAGCACCGAGACCGAATCCGTGAGGCCCCAGGCGATCGTCTTGGCGACGATCAGCGTCGCCGCCACGGCGACCGAGGCGTAGGTCGCCCGGCGCATCAATCGCGCGCGCGTGGCTTCGGGCAGCGCGTCGATCACGGTCATGGGAATTGCCGCTCGGTGCGCCAGCCGGCGCCCTCGCGCACATGCACGAGCCGCTCGTGCAGGCGGAACGGCCGGTCGTGCCAGAACTCGATCGACGCCGGCGTCACCCGGAAGCCCGACCAATGCGGCGGACGCGGCACCTTGCCGATCCCGAATTTGAGCGCGAATTCGGCCACGCGCTTTTCGAGCGTCCAGCGCCCGTCCATCGGCCGCGACTGGTCGGAGGCCCAGGCGCCGATCTGGCTGCTACGCGGGCGCGAGTCGAAATAGGCATCCGCCTCCGCGTCGGTCACGATCTCCACCGCGCCCTCGACGCGGATCTGGCGGCGCAGACTCTTCCAATGGAACAGCAGCGCCGCCTTGCGATGCGACAGCGCCTGGCGGCCCTTCTTGCTTTCGAAGTTCGTGTAGAAGACGAAGCCGCGCGCGTCGAACGCCTTCAACAGCACCATGCGCAAGGACGGCATGCCGTCGGCGCCGACCGTCGCCACGGCCATGGCTTCGGGGTCGTTCGGTTCCTTGGCTTTCGCCTCCTCGAGCCACGCCGCAAAACGTGCGATGGGATCGACCGAGGGATCGAGCTCGGGGGCGGGGCTGGACGATTCGCTCATACGTCCTAAATAGACTCCTGCGGGCGTTCGACCAAGCACGCGCGCGGGAATAGAATGTCGCGGCGAACCGTTTCTCGGGGGCGCTGGGTCTTCCAGCCGCGAACCGTTCGCAGGAGGGCGGAAACATGCGTGGAATCAAAATCGTCGCCGTCGGTGTCGTCGCCCTGTCGCTCGCCGCCTGTGCGGATGGCGGTCAGAAGGAGAATGTCGGCACGGTGCTCGGCGGCATCGGCGGCGCGGTTCTAGGCGCGCAATTCGGGCGCGGCAACGGCCAGCTCGTCGGCGTCGCCGTCGGCACGCTGGCAGGCGCCTTCCTGGGCCGCGAGGTCGGCAAGTCGCTCGACCGCGCCGACCAAGCCCATATGCGCCGCGCCGAAACCACGGCGCAGAGCGCGCCGGTCGGCCAGCGCATCACCTGGAGCAATCCGGAATCGGGCAATTCGGGCTCGGTCACGCCGACGCGCGAAGGCCGCGACGCGACCGGCAACCAATGCCGCGAATACCAGACGACCGTGACGGTCGGCGGCAAGGAAGAACAGGCCTACGGCACCGCCTGCCGCCAGGCCGACGGCAGCTGGAAGGTCGTGAACTGACGGCAAATCGGCACCCTTTCGGGGCGATTTTGCGTTTCAATCCGTGTCGTTGATCGGCGGGCGCTTTCGTGTAGGATGCGCGCCAATTCGCCTGTCGAAACGCGGACTTAGAAACGCAT
>JAMNXK010000485.1 GCA_023653245.1 Tagaea sp. | reverse complement strand
ATCCGGTAGTAATCGGGATGGACTTCGTTGAAGGCGAGGAAACCGTGCCGGTTTCCGCCGAACTCCACGAACGCCGCTTGCAGCGACGGTTCCACGCGCGTGACGCGCGCGAGATAGATGTTGCCCTTGAGTTGCTTCTTGCTGGCGGTTTCGAAATCGAATTCCGCGAGACGGTTTCCGTCGAGCACGACGACCCGCGTTTCCTCGGGGTGCGCCGCGTCGATCAACATACGTTTGGCCATAGTGCCGCTCCGAACTTTGGGGGGACGCCAAGCGCAAAAGCGCCGATGCGGCGTCCCGAAAAAAACAAAGACCGGATCGTGTCGCGCAAATCCCCAAGGGGTTGTCGCGGATCGCGCGCGGGTTCCTTATGCCCGCGCCGCGGGGTGGTCCGAAATTCCGGGGACGCCTCGCCGGGGCGACCCTTGTTAGGATCGGTCCCGGGCATCGAACCCGAAATCCCTGGGGCGTTTCGCGGGGTTCGACCCGGCCGCCCTGGCGCGTCCGTCGCGGCCTGGCCTGGGGCACCCGAGAAACCGTCGCTCCCGGGACGGGAACGGAGGGCGGGGCCCGAAGGGGCAGGCAGCACGGCGAAAAGCGCTCCGGTCTTGAGCAGCACTCTCCGCCAGCGGACGAATCGCACAATACAGAGGCATGCAGGCCCCCACAATCGGTATTTCCACAGGCTCGCCACCGGCTTGTCCCAAGCCCGCGTCGCGGGATATATCTGGCGGGTTCTGGCGGGTTCTGGCGGCGGAGTTGTCTAGATGTTGTGGGCTCGGCGCCTTTTCGCGGCGCTATTTGCGGTCGGTTTGGGCGTCGGCGCGGCCGTGGCGCAAGCGCCCGCGCGTCCGCCGGGCGCCGGGAACATCGCCGTACAATCCGTCGGTTTGGCCGACTCCCCGTGGGGCACGCGGCTGACGGTCGAGGTCTCCCGGCGCGTCGAGTACCGCGTTTTCTTCCTGGCCGAGCCGATGCGCGCGGTCGTCGATCTTCCGGCGGTCGCGTGGCGCCATCAAGCAAACGTGCCCGATCCGCGCGGGCTGATCGCGGGCTTGCGCTACGGCGCGTTCGACGCGCAGACCGGGCGGCTGGTGCTCGACCTGTCGGGGCCGGCGCGCGTGCGCGAGGCGCGCTTCGAATTGCCCGCCCGCCAAGGGGCGGGGCACCGTTTGGTGATCGAGTTCGAACGCTCGACCCAGGAAGCTTTCGCGCGCGACGTGCAGCCATGGAGCGCTTCGGGCGTGTTGCGCGCCATGCAGGCGAACATGCCGCCGCTTCCCGGCCAGTCCCCTCCGGCTTCGCAAGCGCCGCCGCCGCCGCCGTCGCCGCAAGTCGCTCAAGCGCCGCGCGCGGTTCCGCCGCCGCCGGCCGCGCAAGCGCCGGCCCCCCCTCAGCAAGCCGCCGCGCCGCGCGCGGTCCCCGCACCCGAACCGCCCCGGCGGCTGGCGGCGCGGCCCACCATCGTGCTCGATCCCGGCCATGGCGGCGTCGATCCCGGGGCGATCGGGGCCGGCGGCACGCACGAGAAGGAGATCACGCTTGCCATGGCGCGCGAGATCCGCCGCCAGCTCGAACAGACCGGGCGCTATCGGGTGCATCTCACGCGCGACGAGGACATTTTCGTGCGCTTGCGCGACCGCATCGCCATCGCGCGCCAGCATTCGGCCGATCTGTTCGTCTCGGTCCATGCGGACTCGATGGGCAATCGCGAGACGCGCGGGGCGTCGATCTACACGCTGTCGGAAAACGCCTCGGACTCGGAAGCCGCGGCGCTCGCCGCGCGCGAGAACCGCGCCGACATCATCGCGGGCGTGGATCTCTCCCGCGAGAGCCGCGACGTGACCTCGATCCTGATCGATCTCGCCCAGCGCGAGACGATGAACCACTCGATCGTCTTCGCGCGCGCGCTGGTGCAGGAGATGGGCCGCGAAGTGGCGCTGCTGCCGGTCAATCCGCATCGCTTCGCGGGCTTCGCGGTGCTGCGCGCGCCCGACGTGCCGTCGGTCTTGATCGAGCTCGGCTATCTCTCCAATCCGCAGGAGGAGAGCCTGCTCAACCGGCCCCAGCATCGCGCCAGAGTCGCGACCGGCATCGTGCGCGCGGTCGATTCCTATTTCGCCCGGAACCCGCGGCGGGGTTAGGGCGCGCGCAACGCGCGTTCGACGGCTTCGGGCTCGCGCTGGATGACTTGCAGGTAGGCGCGCGCGGCGCCGTCCGGCGCGCGGCGTCCTTGCTCCCAGTTCTGAACGGCATCCACGGCGAAACCGAATCGTCCGGCGAACTCGCGTTGCGACAGCTTCATGCCTTTGCGAATCTTGGCGACATCGATCTCGCCCGGCACGTGCACGACGCAGCCGTTGCGCGCGCCTTTAGCGAAGGCCAGCGCCTCTCTAGCGCCACGAAGGATTTTTTCGCCCGCTTTGGACATATCGTTTCACTCCGTCCCGATAGGTTGCTGCCAATTCGGCCAAGTCCTTTTTCAGCGCGTTACGTTCCGCCATATCCAAATTCGACTTCTCGTTCTTTCCGAAAGCGGCGAGCAGAAACACAGGAATGTCGATCCCGCCGAAATACGTCACGACTCTCGCACCCCCGCTCTTTCCGCGCCCTGGCATGGCCCAACGCAGCTTTCGGGCGCCGCCGGTGCCTGGCATCAGGTCGCCCGCCGTCGGATTGCGCGACAGAAAATCCACGATCGCCATGCGTTCCGTGTCGCCGAAAAGACGTTGAGCGTCGTCGATATAACCCAGTGTCTCGATGACGGCGTGCAGAGGCTGATCCACGACTTGACTATACGCCAATGGCGTATAATGGGCAAGCCCCTCAAACCGCCTTCACCAGCGCGTGGCGCTTCTTGCCGGCGGTGAGTTTGAGCGGCGCGCTCGGGCGCGGGACGACGAGCGCATCGCTCTCGACCACCGCGTCGTCGATCTTCGCCCCTTTGCCTTGCACGAGCCGGCGCGCTTCGCCCTTGGATGCGGCCAGGCCCGCGCGCACGAAAAGATCGAGCACGCCGATTCCGTTCGCGAACTCTGCGGCCGGCACTTCGATCGTCGGCAGGCCCTCGGCCGACGCGCCCTCCTCGAAAGTCCGGCGCGCGGTTTCGGCCGCCGCGCGCGCTTGCGCCTCGCCATGGGCGAGCTTGGTCGCTTCGAAGGCGAGGATCTTCTTGGCTTCGTTGATCTCGGCGTCGCGCAGCGCCGCGAGCTT
>JAMNXK010000484.1 GCA_023653245.1 Tagaea sp. | reverse complement strand
TTTCGCCGGCGATCGCCGACGCGCCGGAGGGCGCCATCGTCACGCTGAAGGTGCGCGTGCTCGAACACGTCAAGCCGCGCATCCGGCGCCTGCCCTACAAGGTCCGCTGCGCGGATGCGAGCGGGGAGATCGACCTCGTCTATTTCCACGCCAAGCCGGATTGGCTGGAGAAGCTTCTGCCCGTCGATACCGAACGCGCGATCAGCGGCCGGATCGAGCGCTTTCGCGAGGGCGTGCAGATGCCCCATCCCGATCACGTGGTGCCGATCGAGCAATTCGCGAGCATCGCCACGGTCGAGCCGAGCTATCGCCTGACCGCCGGGCTGTCGCCTCGGGTCTTGGGCAAGGCGATCAGGGCCGCCCTCGCCAAGGCGCCCGATCTGCCCGAATGGAGCGACGCCAATCTCGTCGCCCAGCGCGGCTGGCCGGGCTGGCGCGCGGGCCTCGTCGCCGCCCACGCGCCCCAGGACAGCGCCGATACCGAGCCGTCGGCCCTCCCGCGCCAGCGTGTGGCCTATGACGAGTTGCTCGCCAATCAACTGGCATTGGCCCTCGTCCGCGCCCGCGACCGCCGCCGGCCCGGCCGCGTGGTGAAGGGCGACGGGCGTTTGCGCGACAAGGTGCTCGCCGCCCTGCCCTTCAAGCTGACCGGCAGCCAGACGATGGCGCTGGCCGAAATTCTCGGCGACATGGGATCGCCCGGCCGCATGCAGCGCCTGCTGCAAGGCGACGTGGGCAGCGGCAAGACCGTGGTCGCGTTCCTGGCCATGCTCGCCGCGATCGAGGCCGGTCACCAAGCCGCGCTGATGGCGCCGACGGAGATTCTCGCGCGCCAGCATTACGACACGATCCGGCCTTTGGCCGAAGCCGCGGGCATCGAAGTCGCCGTGCTCACCGGTCGCGACAAGGGCAAAACCAAGCAGATGGTGCTCGACGGACTGGCGAGCGGCGCCGTCCAAGCGGTCGTCGGCACGCATTCGCTGTTCGAGGATTCGGTCGAGTTCCGCGATCTGGGCCTGGCGATCGTCGACGAGCAGCATCGCTTCGGCGTGCATCAGCGCGTGGCGTTCGCGGCCAAGGGCGCGTCCGAGGAGGGCGCGGTCGACACGCTGATCATGACCGCCACGCCGATCCCGCGCACGCTGGTGATGTGCGCCTATGGCGATATGGACGTGTCCAAGCTCACCGAGAAGCCGCCCGGCCGCAAGCCGATCAAAACCGTGGCGCTGCCCCTCGAACGGATGGACGAAGTCGTCGAGCGCGTGCGCGGCCTGATCGAGAAAGGCGCGCGGGTCTATTGGGTGTGCCCGCTGGTCGAGGAATCCGAGCTCGTCGATCTCGCCGCCGCGACCGACCGCCACGCCGATCTGATCGCCCGGCTGGGCGCGGACCGCGTGCATCTGATCCACGGCAAGCTGAAGCCCGCCCAGAAAGACGCCGCGATGCAAGCCTTCGTCGAAGGCGCGCCGGGCGTGCTGGTCGCCACGACGGTGATCGAGGTCGGCGTCAACGTGCCGTCGGCCACGGTCATGGTGATCGAGCACGCCGAGCGCTTCGGCCTGGCGCAGCTCCATCAGCTGCGCGGGCGCGTCGGGCGCGGGGCGGCGGAATCGTCCTGCGTGCTGCTCTACGCCCAGCCTTTGGGCCAGACGGCCAAAGCGCGGCTCGAAATCCTGCGCGAGACCGAAGACGGCTTTCGCATCGCCGAAGAAGACCTGCGCCTGCGCGGCTCGGGCGAAGTGCTGGGCACCAAACAATCGGGCCTGCCCGAGTTCCGCCTGGCCGATCTCGCCCACCACGCCGATCTGCTGGAGATCGCGCGCAGCGATTCGCGCGTGCTGCTCGAAACCGATCCCACGCTCGAGACCCCGCGCGGCAAGGCCGTGCGCACGCTGCTTTACCTCTTCGCGCGCGACGCGGCGTTCAGGCTGGCGCGGACGGGTTAGCTTTGGTCTTCGTTTCCGGCACGGCGATGCCGCCCGAGACGACCAGCTTCAGCGCCGCTTCGACCGTGAGGTCGCTTTTGACCAGATCGGCCGGCTTCACGAGCACGAGAAATCCCGCCGTCGCGTTCGGCGTGTTGGGCACGAACACGTTGAGCAAGCCGCCTTCGGCCACGCTCTGCGTGGCGCCCGGGATCGTGCCGGTCACGAAGCCGATGCGCCACATGCCGTCGCGCGGAAACTGCAGCAGCACCACTTCCTTGAACGTCGTGCGCTTCTGGGCGAATAGAGTCTCGAACACCTGCTTGGTGGCGCCGTAGATCGAGCGGATCACCGGCATCCGCTCGACCACGCTTTCGGCCATCCGCGTGAACAGCCGTCCGATCAAGCCCGCCGTTATCCAGCCGATCAGGATCAGCGCGGCGATCAGGATCAGGAAGCCCAGGCCCGGCACCGAAAACGGCAGATAGCTTTCCGGATTGTAGGCGGGCGGGATCAAGCGATCGACGCGGGCGTCGACAAAAGAGATCACGAGCCAGGCGATGTAGAACGTCACCGAGATCGGCGCCACGATGAGCACGCCGGCGAAGAAATAGGCGCGTAAGCGGGACGTCAGTTTCATAGGAACGCGCGCAGCGCTTTGAGCGTTTCCGCCGGCGCCTCTTCGGGCAGAAAATGGCCGCAATCGAACGCTTGGCCGCGCACATCCGCCGCCCATTGGCGCCAGATATCGAGCTGGCCGCCGGCTTCCTTGGTCAGGCCCCGCCCGCCCCACAGCATGAGGAACGGCGCTTGGATCTTGCGCGTGCCGAAATCGGCCCGGTCGTGCGCGACATCGACCGTTGCACCCGCGCGATAATCGGCGCAGGTCGCGGCGATGCAAGCCGGATCGCGGAAGGCGCGTTTGTAGTCGGCCAAGGCGGCCGGCTCGAAGGACGCGAAATCCTTGGACCAGCGCCGGAGCTTCTCTTCGAGATAGAAATCCGGATCGGCGCCGATCATCTTTTCGGGCAGGCCGCCCGGCTGGGCGAGGAAGTACCAGTGATAGGTCGCTAGCCCGATCGACATGTCCTGCATCCGCGCCCAATTGGCGAGGGTCGGCACGATGTCGAGCGTGGCGATCTTGGTGACGCGCGCCGGATGGTCCAAGGCCAGGCGGTAGGCCACCCGCCCGCCGCGATCGTGGCCGGCGACCGCGAACTCGGCGAAGCCGAGCTCGGCCATCAGCGCCACCATGTCCGCGGCCATGACGCGCTTGGAATAAAGCAGGTTCG
>JAMNXK010000483.1 GCA_023653245.1 Tagaea sp. | reverse complement strand
GCGTCAGTTCGATCGTGTCGATTTCTTTGGTCACGGCTGTTCCCCCTTGTCCGGGGAGCTTAGCGCCCGCTCACAACAAACCCAAGGCCCGGAAATCGGCGGCGAGCCGTTCCGGGCTTTCGAAGCGCAAGGCGCGCATCCCCACGGCTTGCGCGCCGGCGACGTTTTTGGGCGCGTCATCGACGAACACGCATTCTTCAGCGGGCGCGCCGATCTTCCCGAGCAGATGGCGGTAGATCGCAGGATCGGGCTTGGCGAGCTTGAGCTCGCCCGACACGGCGATATGCCGGAAGCGCTCGAAAAACGCGAAGCGCGGCCGCGTGCGCGGGAAGGTCTCGGCCGACCAATTGGTCAGCCCGTAGAGCGGCGTGCCCTTTTCGTGCAGCGTCTCCAGGATATCGACCGTGCCTTGGATGGCGCCCGAGATCGCGATCTCGTGGCCCTCGTAATAGGCGCGGATCAGCTTTTCCTTGTCCGGAAACTTGGCGATCAGCTCGGCCTCGGCTTCGGCGATCGAGCGGCCGGCGTCTTGCTTGTAGTTCCAATCCGGCGTGCAGACGGTGGCGAGGAATTCCTCGATCGCGGCTTCGTCGGGCAGCAGGCGGCGATAGATGCGCCGCGGGTCCCAATCGACCAGCACGCCGCCGAAATCGAAAACGACGATGGAAGGCTTCATGCGGCCAGGCGCTCGACCAGCCGGCGCAGGAACTGCTCGCACAGCGCGATCTGCTCCAGCGCCACGAACTCGTCGGGCTTGTGCGCCTGATCGATGTCGCCAGGCCCGCAGATCACCGTGGGGATGCCCGCGGCTTCGAACAGCCCCGCCTCGGTGCCGAAGGCGACCTTGCCGGTGGCGTTGCCGCCCGAGGCGGCTTTCGCGGCTTGGGTGATCTCCGCGTCCTCGTCGCCGGCGAGGCCCGGGAAGGCCGAAATCTCCTCGAAGCGCACGCCGGTGTCGGCGTGAACCGCTTTCATCTTCGGCTCGATCTCGGCGCGCACCCAGGCTTCGAGTTCGGCGAAAAGCTTGCGCGGCTCGTGGACCGGCAGATGGCGGAACTCGAAGTCGAAATGGCAATCCTTGGGCACGATGTTGAGCGCCGTGCCGCCATGGATCGTGCCGACATGGGCGGTGGTGAAGGGAACGTCGAATTCGCGGTCGAACGGGCCTTCGGCGGCGAAGCGCTCGTTCATGTCGGCGATGCGCGCGACGATGCGCGACGCGTACTGCACTGCGTTGACGCCGCGCGGTGCGAGCGAGGAATGGCATTCGAAGCCGCGCACATGGCCGCGGAACGACAGCTTGCCCTTGTGCGCGCGGATCACCTTCATGTTGGTCGGCTCGCCGACCACGCAGCCCGCGGGCGTGAGCCCGCGCGCCTTCAGATCGTCGAGCAGGCGGCGCACGCCGATGCAGCCCACTTCCTCGTCGTAGGAGAAGGCGAAATGGATCGGCCGCTTGAGCTTGGCCTTCTGGAATTCGGGTGCGAGCGCCAGGCACACGGCCAGGAAGCTTTTCATGTCGGTCGTGCCGCGCCCGTAGATGCGTCCGTCCTTGATCGACGGCGCGAAGGGCTCGACGGTCCATTCTTGACCGTCGATCGGCACGACGTCGGTATGGCCCGACAGCACCAGGCCGGGCTTGTCCGCAGGCCCGATCGTCGCCCAGAGATTGGCCTTCTTGCCGGTCTCGTCATGCACGAGATGGCTATCGACGCCGAGCTTGGCCAAATAGCCGCGCACCCAATCGATGAGGGCGAGGTTGCTGTCGCGGCTGGTCGTGTCGAACGACACGAGCGTGCGCACGAGATCGAGGGAGGCGGGGCTGGGCTGGCCGCTCATGGACTGTACCGGAAGCTGGGTTGCGAAACGGGGGCGGAGTATGCCCAAACTGATCCGGGCACACAAAGGGGGAAAGCCGCATGGCCAAGCGCGTCGCGTTGATCGGGTTCCATCTGGAGTGCAACGCCTTCGCGGTGCCCACGGGCCCCGAGGATTTCCGCCGGCTGTGCTATCTCGAAGGCGAGGCGCTGACCGCCGAAGCGCGCAAAGCCAACCCGTCCTGCCAGCTCGAATTTCCGGCCTTCTACGCCGAGATGGACCGCTTGGCGCCGGACTGGGTGCCGGTGCCGATCCTGACCATGGCCGCCGAGCCCGGCGGGCCGATCGAGCAGGAATTCTTCGATTCGTGCCTGGCGAAGATCGAAGGCATGCTGCGCCTCGCCGGGCCGCTGGACGGCGCCTACATTTGTAATCACGGAGCGATGACCGCGACCGAGACCTTCGATCCGGACGGCGAGCTCTACGCGCTGGTGCGCCGCTGCTTGGGCCCCGCACCCGTGGTCGCCTCGGTCGATCTGCACGCCAACATCTCGCACGCGATGATCGACGCGGTCGACGCCTTCGTGTGCTACCGCACCAACCCGCATGTCGATCAGCGCGAGCGCGGGAGCGAGTGCGCGCGCCATCTGGTCGAGATGATGGCGGGGCAGAAGACGCATACGGCTTTGGTGCGCCTGCCGTTGACGCCGGCCTCGGTCAACCTTCTGACCGCCAGCGGGCCCTACGCCGATCTGATGAACGCGGCCGATGCGCGCATGGCGGAAGATTCCAAGCTGATGAATCTTTCGGTCGTCGGCGGCTTCGTGCTCGGCGACACGCCCAAGAACGGCATCGCGCTCGTGGCCACGTCGCGCGCGAGCAAGGCGCATGCGCACGCCACGGCCGAGGAATTCGCCGCCCGCGCCTGGAACGATCGGCAGCGCTTCGTGAAGAAGCTCACCTCGATCGATGCGGCGCTGACGCTCGCGCGCGAGGCGATGGCGGGCAAGCGCAAGCCGGTGATCTTCGCCGATTCCGGCGACAATCCGGGCGGGGGCGGGCGCGGCTGCACGACCGAGCTGCTGTTGGCGCTGCTCGATGGCGGGATCACGAACGCGTTGTTCGGCTGCTTCGTCGATCCGCCGCTCGCCAAGGAAGCGATCGAGAAGGGCGTGGGCGCCGAGTTCGTCGCGCGCTTCAACCGCGTGGGTGCCGACAAATTCGGCGTCGCGTTCGAACGCAAAGCCCGTGTGATCTCGATCCATCCGGGCAAGATCGTCGGGCGGCGCGGCATCTATCTGGGCCGCCAGGTCGATCTCGGCCCCAACGTGGCGCTCGATCTGGGCGGCGTGACCGTCGTGATCCAAAGCCATCGCAAGCAATGCGCCGATCCGATCTT
>JAMNXK010000482.1 GCA_023653245.1 Tagaea sp. | reverse complement strand
GCCGGCTGGCTTCGGCCGAAGACGCCCGCTACCCTCGGGTCGTCGCACGCGCCCAGCAGCGGGGCGACGGCGAAGAGTGCGAGCAGGATCGGGAAACGGAACTTCATGGTCGGCGCGGAAGATAACGATCAACCTGCCGCGAATCCAGGCGCGGTTTCGCCCGGGCTTTATCTTGTCGCCACGCCGCTGGGCAATCTGGGCGACGTCTCGGCGCGCCAGCGCGCCACGCTGGCCGCGGCGTCGACGATCGCGGCCGAGGACACGCGCGTCGCCCGGCGCTTGCTGTCCGCACTGGGCATCGCGGCTCCGCGTCTGGTGCGCTGCGACGAGCGCGAAAGCGCGTCGGCCGCCGCCGGATTGGTCGCCCGCGCGCGCGCCGAGATCGTCGCCTTCGTGGCCGACGCCGGCATGCCCGGCATCGCCGATCCGGGGGCGGCGCTGGTGAACGAAGCGCGGCGGGCGGGCGTGCCCGTCACCGTGATTCCGGGGCCGAGCGCGCTGGCCACGGCGCTGGCGCTGTCGGGCCTGCCGGCCGAGCCGTCGCTATTCGTCGGGTTCCTGCCCGCCAAGCAAGGTCCGCGCGCGCGGGCCTTGCGCGACTTCGCCGCCATACCGGCCACGCTGGTGGCGTTCGAAGCGCCGCATCGTCTGACCGAGACCTTGCGCGCGATGGCCGAGATCCTGGGCGCGCGCGACGCGTGCGTCTTGCGCGAACTGACCAAGCGCCACGAGGAAGCGCGCGGCGGCGCGCTCGCGGATTTGGCCGCGCACTACGAAACCCACGAGGCTTTGGGCGAGATCGTGATCGTCGTCGCCCCGCCTTCGGCCGAGCCCGAGGCGCCCGATCCCGATGCGCTCGCCGCCAAGCTGCGCACCGCGTTGAGCGCGCATGGCGTGCGCGACGCCGCCGATCGCGTGGCGGCGGAGACCGGCCTGCCGCGACGGCTTGTCTACGCGCGCGCGCTCGAACTGGCGGGCAAGCGGCGATGAAGTCGACGCGCCATGTCGCGGCCCAGAAGCGCGGCGCCTTCGCCGAGACCTTGGCCGTGTGGCGCTTGCGCTTGGCGGGCTGGCGCATCGTCGCGCGCGATCTGCGCGTGGGGCCGGCGCAAATCGACATCGTGGCCACGCGCCAGCGCGTGCTCGCTTTCGTCGAGGTCAAGCGGCGCGAACGGATCGAGGACGCCGCCGATGCCTTGCACCCCGCCCAGCGCGCGCGCATCGCCCGCGCGGCGGAAATCTTCCTGGCCCAGCGGCCCGATTTCGCCGCATTCGAGACAAGGTTCGATGCCATTCTGATCGCCCCGGGGCGCTGGCCCGAGCATCGGCAAGATGCTTGGCGCGACTCGGGTCCCCGACCTAAATAGATGGGTCGAGGCGGCTCGAAAGGATCGCGCGCGATGCGAAACGATTTCCAGCGAAGCAAACTCACCGTGGCGATGCTGGCCCTGGCGTTGCTGCCGGGCTGCGTCGGGCTTGCGGTCGGTGCGGCGGCGACCGGCGGCGTGGCCGCCTTGCAGGAGCGCGGGGTCGCCGGCGCCGCCAGCGACAACGGCATCGCGCTGGCCATCAATCACAATTGGCTGCAGCGCTCGGAGAAGATGTTCGCGGCCCTGCAGACCCAGATCTACGAAGGCCGCGTGTTGATCTCCGGTGCGGTGACCGATCCGGACATGCGCGCCGAGGCGATCCAGCTCGCCTGGAAGGCCGATGGCGTGCGCGAAATCCTCAACGAAATCGAAGTGACCAACGAGGGCGGGCTTGGCGCCTACGCCAAGGACACCTGGGCCGCCAACGAGCTGCGCTCGCGCCTGCTGTTCGCGCGCGGCGTCAACTCGATCAACTACACCGTCGAAGTGGTCAACGGCACGGTCTATCTGCTGGGCGTGGCCGCCGACCAAGCCGAGAACGACCGCGTGGTCGGCATCGCGCGCAACATGGCGAACGTGCGCCGGGTGGTCAGCCACATCCTGAACCGCGACGATCCGCGCCGCACGCGCCCGCCGCCGGGCGAGGAACGCCGCTCGTGATGCAAGGCTACCCGAGCCTCGGCAAGACGCCCGACGCCGAGCGCGCGTTGCGCGTGGCCGCGCAAGCCGGCGAAAGCGATCTCGCTTTGGCCGAGACCGCGCTGGCGCTGTCGCAAGCCGCCCGGCCGGGGCTCGATCTCGCGGCGGCGCGCGCGCATCTGTCGGAGATCGCCACCGCCGTGGCCGCCGAAGCGCAAGGCAAGCAGGACAAGATCGACACGCGCGTGATCGCGTTGCGCGAGGCGCTGGTCGAGCGCATGGGCTATCGCGGCGATCGGGATACCTACGACGACATCCGCAACGCCGATCTCGCCCAGGTGATCGAGCGGCGGCGCGGCCTGCCGGTGGCGCTGGCGATCTTGTGGATCGACGCCGCGCGCGCGCAAGGCTGGCCCGCCTGGGGCCTGGCCTTCCCGAGTCATTTCCTGATCCGCGTGGACGGGCCCGACGGCCGCGCGATCGTCGATCCGTTCAACGGCGGTCAGACGCTCGACACCAAGGCGCTGCGCGCGCTGCTCAAGCGCCTGCAAGGGCCGGAGGCCGAGCTGCAGGCCCAGCATTACGCGCTGGTGCCCGACCGCACGGTGCTGCTGCGCCTGCAGAACAACATCAAGCTGCGTTTGCTCAAGACCGAGGATTTCCGCGGCGCGCTGTCGGTCCTGGAGCGCATGCTGATGATCGCGCCGGGCGATCCGGCCTTGTGGCACGAGACCGGCCTCGTGCACGCGGGTCTCGACAATCTACGCGCCGGCGTGATGTGCTTGGAACAGGCGGCGACGCTCGTGGACGCACCCCAGGCGCGCGCGCGCATCGTCATGGAAATCCAGGCGCTCAAAAGCCGCCTGAACTGAAGCGGAGTCCTCGGATGGCGGGTTTGACGGTGGCGGTCCAGATGGACCCGCTCGAAGGCGTGAATATCGACGGCGATTCGACCTTCGCCCTCATGCTCGAAGCCCAACGGCGCGGGCATACACTGCATCACTATCTGGTCCAGCATCTGTCGATGCTGGGCAAGGACAAGATCACCGCCAAGGCCCATCCGGTGACAGTCCGGCGCGAACGCGGCAATCACTTTACCTTCGGCGCGCGCGAGACGATCGACCTCGCCAAGATCGACGTGGTGCTGATGCGCCAGGACCCGCCTTTCGACATGGCCTACATCACGGCCACGCATATCCTGGAGCACGTG
>JAMNXK010000481.1 GCA_023653245.1 Tagaea sp. | reverse complement strand
TATCTCGCGACCGAACACCAGGCCCGGGTCACGGCGATCACCGTATCCAAGGAGCAGCTCGAACACACGCAAGCCGCGGTCCAACGCGAAGGCCTGGGCGAGCGCGTCGAAGCGAAATTCGTGGACTACCGCGACGTCGAAGGGCGCTACGACCGCATCGCGTCGATCGAAATGTTCGAAGCGGTGGGCGAGCGGTACTGGCCCGCCTATTTCGCCAAATTGCGCGAGGCACTCGCACCGGGCGGGCGCGCGGCGTTGCAGATCATCACGATCTCCGACCGCTTTTTCGACTCCTACCGCTCGGGCGTGGATTTCATCCAGCGCTACATCTTCCCGGGCGGCATGCTGCCCTCCAACCGGGCGCTGGCGCGCGAATACGAGCGCGCGGGATTGACGCTGGCCGGGCAGGACTTCCACGGCCTCGATTACGCGCGCACGCTGGCGGAGTGGAACGCGCGCTTCCAAGCGCGCTGGACGGAGATCGAGAAGCTCGGCTTCGACGCCCGCTTCAAGCGCATGTGGGAATTCTATCTGGCCTATTGCGAGGCCGGGTTCCGCTCGGGCGCGACGGACGTGACGCAGGTCGCCCTTGTCCGGCCCTGATCCGCGCGCGGCACCAAGCGCCGGACTCCTGATCGCCTATGCCGCACCCGCCCTGCCGGCGGCGATGCTGGGCTTGCCGCTGCTCGTGTTCCTGCCGGCCTACTACGCCCAAGCCACGCCGCTGTCGCTGACCACGATCGGCCTGGTCCTGCTGATCGCAAGGCTGTGGGACGTGGCGATCGATCCGGCGATCGGGTTTCTATCGGACCGCACGCGCTCGCGCTGGGGGCGGCGGCGGCCCTGGATGCTCGCGTCGCTGCCGCTGGTGCTGGGTGCGAGCTACGCGCTGTTCCAGCCGCCCGAAACCGCGGGCGCCGCCTATCTGCTGATGTGGATGCTGCTCGTGTATCTGGGCTGGTCGATGCTGCAAATCCCGCATCAAGCCTGGGGGGCGGAGCTGTGCACCGAGTATCACGCGCGCAACCGCGTGACCGCGTGGCGCGAGAGCTTGACCGTGGCGGGCGTGGCGCTCGCTTCGGCCTTGCCGGTGCTGCTGCCCGGCGGGCCCGGCCGGCCGGTCGAGGAAGCGGCACTGCAAGCGATCTTGTGGGCGACGCTGATCTTGCTTCCGGTGGCCGGCGTGGTCCTGCTGGCGACGGTGCCCGAACCCAAGGCGGCGATGCCCGCCGCGTGGCCGGGCTGGCGCGAAGGCCTTGCCGCCTTGCGCGCTAACGCGCCGTTCCGGCGCTTGATATCGAGCTATCTGGTCAACGGCGTGGCCAACGCGCTGCCCGCGACGCTGTTCTTGCTCTACGCCGGCGACGTGCTGGACGCGCAAGGGCAGGAGGGCGCCTTCCTGCTGCTCTATTTCCTGTGCGGCCTCGCTTCGGTGCCGTTCTGGCTCGCCTACGCCAAGCGCACGAGCAAGCACCGCGCCTGGTGCCACGCGATGCTGATCGCTTGCCTGGGCTTCCTGCCCGCTCCTTTGCTCGGCGCGGGCGACGCGATGTGGTTCGCCGTCATCTGCGTGGTGACCGGATTGTGCTTCGGCGCCGATCTGGCGCTGCCCGCTTCGATGCAAGCCGACGCGGTCGACGCCGAGACCGCCGAGACCGGGGCGGCGCGCACCGGGCTTTACTTCGCGCTGTGGTCGGTGGCGACCAAGCTCGCGCTCGCTTTGGCGCCCGCGCTGGCGTTTCCGCTGCTCGACGCGGCGGGCTACGAACGCGCTTCGGCGGACGGCGACGGGCTTTTCCTGCTCGCCGTCCTATATGCCTGGGTGCCCGTGGCCTTCAAGCTGGCGGCCGTGGCGGCGATCTGGAACTTCCCGCTCGACGCGGGCGCCCATGGCGCCTTGCGCGCGCGGATCGACGCGAGGACGACATGAAGAAACTACTGGCCGGCTTGTTGCTGGCGATTTCATTGACGGGATGCGGCGGGATGAAGATCGAGGATTTCCGGGGCAAGACGCCCGAGCTCAAGATCGAGGAATACTTCCTCGGCACCACGCGCGCCTGGGGCATTTTCGAGGATCGCTTCGGCACGTTGCGCCGCGAGTTCGTCGTCGACATCGAGGGCGCCTGGCAAGGCGACGAATTCGTGCTCGACGAGCGCTTTTTGTATACCGACGGCGAGACCGAACGGCGCGTCTGGCGCTTGAAACGCACCGGCGCCGATTCCTGGGAAGGCCGCACCGAGGACGCGATCGGCGTGGCGCAAGGCCGCACGGCCGGCAACGCCTTCAATTTCGGCTATTACCTGAACCTCAAAGTCGGCGAGAGCCGCTGGAAGGTCCGCTTCGACGATTGGATGTTCCTGCAGGCCGACGGCGTGCTGATCAACCGCGCTTACGTGTATCGCTGGGGCTTCCAGATCGGATCGGTCACGATCGTGTTTAAGAGAGCTTGAATGCCTCATGGTTCGACAGGCTCACCATGAGGCCCCATCTCAAACCTCATCCTGAGCCCGTCGAAGGATGAGGTCCGACACGCAGTCGGTTCCGCACCTTGCCGACCAGCCAGCCGACGATCGGCAGTCGCAAATAGAATTGCTCGCCCGAGTCCCAATGGTCGATATGCTCGGCCACGCGGCCGTCGGGGGCGAAGCGGATCTCGCTCATGCCTTCGACGATCCAGGCCGGCCGGGTTTCGCCGCGCTTGGTCGAAGAATAGCGCCACAGCAGATAGCCCGCGCGCTCCGACACCGCGCGGTCGAGCACGTCGAATTTCGGCGTGCCGTGGTCGTAGGCCATGGCCAGGCAGCGCGCCATCGCGTCCACCCCGGTCACGTCGTTGAACGGATCCTTGAAGCGCACGTCGTGGGTCACGAAACGATCCAGCGTTTCGAGATCGGCGGGCGTCATGGTTTCGTAGAACCGCGCGTAGCGGTCCAAAGCCTCGCGCAATTCCATCCTCAGGCTCCCGTCATCCGGCGCACGATCCGGAAATAGAGCCCGTAAGGCAGGATGCGCAAGAATTTCAGGATGAGGGCGAAACGGCGCGGGAAGACGATCTCGAACCGGTCGGAGTCCAGCCCGCGCGCGAAGGCCTCGACCGCGGCGTCGAGCTCCATCAGGAAGGGCATCGGGAATTCGTTCTTGTCGGTGAGCGGCGTGCGCACGAAGCCCGGATCGACGAGCTGGAGCTTGATCCCGAGCGCGTCGCATTCGGGCTTGAGC
>JAMNXK010000033.1 GCA_023653245.1 Tagaea sp. | reverse complement strand
GTGCTGATGGTCGAGGTTCGCGCCGAGGCCACCTACGTCAAGCACCACAAGCAGAAGATCGCTTTCCTGTTCGCCGCGATGCGGAATTTCGCGGGCGAGCTGCGCGCCCAAGGGTTCCGCGTGGACTACGTCGCGTTCGACGACCCGGCGAACACCCATTCGTTTTCGGGCGAATTGGCGCGCGCCGTCGCGCGACATCGCCCCGCGCGCGTCGTCGTCGTCGAGCCCGGCGAATGGCGCGTGCGCCGTATGATGGACTCGTGGCCGCAGATCGCCGGTGTGCCGGTCGAAATTCGCGACGACGACCGCTTCTTGTGTTCGCGCGCCGAATTCGCGGCATGGGCCAAGGGACGGCGCCAATACCGGATGGAGCTTTTCTATCGCGAGATGCGGCGCAAGACCGGCTATCTGATGGACGGTGGCGAACCCGCCGGCGGCGCCTGGAATTTCGACGCCGAGAACCGCAAACGCCTGCCGGCCGGCCACCGGCCACCGCCGCGCAAACGCTTCGCGCCCGACGCGGTCGCGCGCGAGGCCCTCGATCTCGTGCGCGCGAATTTCGCCGGCCATTTCGGCGATCTCGACGACTTCGCTTGGGCGACGACGCGCGCCCAGGCGCTCGAAGCCCTCGACGACTTCGTGCGGGTCCACCTGCCGCGCTTCGGCGACTACCAGGACGCGATGAAAACGGGCGAGGATTTCCTGCATCACGCCGTCCTCGCCCCCTATCTCAACGCGGGTCTGCTGCTGGCGCGCGAAGTCTGCGACGCGGCCGAAGCGGCCTACCGATCCGGCGCGGCGCCGCTCAACGCCGTCGAAGGATTCATCCGCCAGATCCTGGGCTGGCGCGAATTCGTGCGCGGCCTCTACTGGGAGCGTATGCCCGATTACGCGCGCTCCAACCATCTCGACGCGCATCGCGCCTTGCCCGAATTCTATTGGACCGGCGACACCGAAATGGCCTGTTTGCGCGAAGCCGTGGGCACGACCCGGCGCAACGCCTACGCCCACCACATCCAGCGCCTCATGGTGCTCGGCAATTTCGCGCTGCTCGCCGGCGTGGCGCCGGCGGCGCTGGAGGAATGGTTCCTGATCGTCTACGCCGACGCCTACGAATGGGTCGAACTGCCCAATGTCCACGGCATGGCGCTGCACGCCGATGGGGGGCTGCTGGGCTCGAAACCCTACGCCGCCTCGGGGGCCTATATCGACCGCATGTCCGACTATTGCGCGGGCTGCGTTTACGATCCGAAGATCAAGGCCGGACCGAAAGCCTGCCCCTTCAACTATCTTTACTGGGATTTCCTGGCGCGCAATGCGGGCAAGCTCGCGGGCAATCCGCGTTTGGGCATGCCCTATCGCACGCTCGCGTCCATGTCCGCCGATCGGCGCGCGCGGATAGCGGCGGATGCGGGCGCATTTCTTGCGCGACTGTCCGCCGTCAGCGCCCCTAAGACAGTTTGAGTAGTTTGCGTACCGGAGGGTTTTCGGCTCGTCGTCACCATGAAAGGGGCGAGATTGAGACCGATGAAACAGACCCCGCCGAACGGCACGGCCGAGCAGCATGTCCGCGAATCCGCCGCCAGACGCGCAAGGAGTACTCGGCCGAAGAGAAGATCCGGATTGTGATCTCGGGGCTGCGCGGCGAGCACTCGATCGCCGAGCTTTGCCGGCGCGAAGGGATCGCGGAGTGGGCTGATGGGGTGGACGGCCCCCGCACCCCATCAGCCCAGATTCCCTCGCTCTGCCTTGGTTCCGCCACCACACGCGGCTTCGACGCGACCCGCGAAGCCCCTGCGGATAGCGCAGCGTCAGGCCTATCAAAGCGGGCGTTTGGTACCCTGTGCTGCCGAGCTTGCGAGTGCGGCCATGACGAAGCGGAGTCCCGCAACGCCCTCGGCGGCTTGCGGCAGATCGAGCGCGCCGGGGTCCGGTGCGCGGCCCTTTTGGCGGGCACGCACCAACTCGGCGAAATCCGAGTAGAGATTGGCGAACGCCTCGTGCAATCCCTCGGGATGACCGGCGCGCTTGAACCGTGTGGCGCGCGCCGCCGCACGGTCCACATTGGGTTGGGCAACGCCATAGATCCGCGTCTCGCCGTCCGTGAACGCGAATTTCAGATGCGTGTGGTCGCGGTGGCGCCACTCGGTGTGCCCGCGCGAGCCGAAGACCCGAACCATGATGTCGTTCTCCGCCCCCGCCGCCGCCTGACTGAGAAACATCGCACCGCGGACGCCACCCTCCATCGCGAACCGGATATGGGCGTAATCGTGCACGCGCCGGCCGGGCATCGATGCCCCGACATCGGCCGAGACGTCGAGCATCGGCATCCCCGTCGTGAAGCAGGCCAAATGGTGGGCGTGCGTGCCGATGTCGCCCAAGACCAGCGACGGACCTGACCGATCCGGGTCGAGGCGCCAGCGTTTCTCGGCACCGGGCATTTCCTCCACCCGCTCGGCCAAGCCCGAGCCGAGATACTCGACTTGAACCATGCGCAGCGTGCCGATCTCGCCGCGCAAAATGCGCGCGCGCATTTCGCGGATCATCGGATAGCCGGCATAAGCGTGCGTGAGGGCGAGCACGCGGCCCGAGGCGCGCGCCAGCGCCTCGAGCTTCTCGCCCTCCGCGATCGCGTTGCAGAGCGGCTTGTCGAGCATCGCATGGTATCCGGCCGCCAGCGCCGCCTTCGCGTAGGCGAAATGGCTGTCGTTGGGCGTGCAAATCGATACGGCGTCGATGCGATCTTCGCGTTCAGCTTCGCCTGCGACGAGCGCGTCCATGTCACGGTAGATCCGCTCCGGCGCAATTCCCAGTGCAAGGCCCGCCTCGCGGCCGCGGACCGGGTCGGACGAGAGAATTCCAGCGACGATCCGAAAATGCCCGTCCATCGTGGCGCCGATCCGGTGCACGGCCCCGATTGTCGAAGGTGCGGCACCGCCAATGACGGCCAGCTTGAGAGGCGCAATGATTCCCTGCTTTGTCATCGTTCGATCCCTAAAATCGCATCGAGCTCGGTCGCACCCGCCGCGGTGCGCAACGGCGCATCGAAAGCCCGCTCGGTCGTTTCGATCAGATGCGAAGCGACGAACGCCGCACCTTCGCGCGCACCCTGCTCGGGCGACTTGATGTGGCATTCCCACTCGACGACCGCCCAGCCGTCGTAGCCGTGCGCCGTCAACCGGGAGAAAATCGCTCCGAAGTCCACTTGACCGTCGCCGGGCGAGCGGAACCGGCCGGGCCGCGCGCGCCAATCGCCGTATCCGCCGTAGACTCCAGACTGCGCACTGCGCACGAACTCAGCGTCCTTGACGTGAAACCCGCCGATGCGATTGTGCCAATGGTCGATGAAGCCCAGATAGTCCATGTGCTGAATCAGCATATGGCTCGGATCGAACAGGATCTTGACGCGCGCGTGGCCATCGAGGCGATCGAGGAAGCGCGCGAAGGTGACGCCGTCGTGAACGTCCTCGCCTGGATGCGGCTCGAATAGCAAGTCGACACTACGCTCGCCGGCATAGGCGACAATGGGGCGCCAACGTGCCGCGAGTTCGTCGAAAGCGCGCTCGATAAGCCCCGACGGCGGTGGCGGCCAAGGATAGAAGTAGGGCCACGCCAATGCGCCGGTGAACGTCGCTACTTTCCCGACGCCGAGCGCCGCCGCCGCGTCGATCGCCGCGCGCAATGTCTCGATCGCGTCGGCAGCGCGCGCTTTCGGATCGTCGCGCAAATGTGGCGGCGCGAAAACGCCGGCCATTTTCTCGTAGGCCGGATGGACCGCCATCAATTGGCCCGCGCGGTGTGCGGCGACTTCGCTGATCGCCACACCTTCGGCGGCCAGCATTGCGTTGAGCGATTTGGTCGTTGCCGGGTTCTGCGCAAGATGCCGGACATCGAGGATCCGCCGATCGTGCGCGGGAACCTGCAATCCGAGATATCCCAATCCACGCGCCCACCGCGCCAAACCGGGCAACGTGTCGAAAGGCGGTGCTGCGCCGACGAACTGGCTCAGCATCAGACCTGGCCCTTTGATCTGCGTCGTCATGGCTGTCCCCGCTGCCCCGCCGGATCGCCACGAAAGTCTTGGCAACGATCCCGCAATCGGTCATTATCGTAGCGCTACGATTGACGTGCTCGCAACAGATTAGATTCGGCGAATCGATGGCGACACTGAACCTGCACGGCGTTCGAAAGTCCTACGGCCCGATGGAAGTCGTCCACGGCGTCGATCTGGGCGTGGCCGATCGCGAGTTCGTGGCACTCGTCGGACCTTCGGGTTGCGGCAAGAGCACGATTTTGCGGATGATCGCGGGCCTGGAGGAAATCACCGCCGGGCGCATCTCCATTGACGGTACCGTCGTCGACGAACTCGATCCCAAGGATCGCGACATCGCGATGGTCTTCCAGGACTACGCACTCTATCCGCATATGACGGTGTTCGAGAACATGGCGTTCTCGCTCGAATATCGCGGCGTGCGCAAGGACGAGATCGCCCGACGCGTGGCACAAGCCGCCGAAATCCTTGCGATCGGCGATTTGCTCAAGCGCGTACCCCGGCAATTGTCCGGCGGCCAGCGCCAGCGCGTGGCGATGGGGCGCGCCATCGTTCGCGCGCCGAAAGTCTTTCTGTTCGACGAGCCATTGTCCAATCTCGACGCCAAACTGCGTGTCCAGATGCGCACCGAACTCAAAGCCCTGCGCCAGCGCGTGCCCGTCACGACGATCTACGTCACCCACGATCAAGTCGAAGCGATGACGCTGGCCGATCGAATCGTGGTGCTCGATCGCGGGCGGATCGAACAGGTCGGCACGCCCGAGGAGGTCTACGAGACCCCTGCGACGACGTTCGTGGCGTCGTTCATCGGCGCGCCGCCGATGAATCTCCTGCCCGCCGAGTGGGATGGCAGTTCTTTCGCCCGTTTGACGAGCGGCGAAGCGATCGCTGTGTCGGCCGCACTGACGGCGCGACTGGCGCGCGCTGGCGCCCGGCAAATCGTCTGCGGCATCAGGCCCGAACATCTTGTGCTCGCGCCGGACGATGGACCGCTGCGCGCGTTAGCCGGCGTCGTCGAGCCGCTCGGCTCCGACACTCTCGTCTCGTTCTCGATCGCCGCCACGCCCATGATCGCCCGCTTGCCCCCGAAATCCGTCCGCGCGCCAGGAACGCCGCTGGCATTGGGTTTCGACCCGGCAAATCTGCACATCTTCGACGCCCGATCGGGCGCTCGAATTTGACCGATAACAACCAGGTTCGAAGAACCGCAGAACAGGAGGAAACCATGGCCACACGACGCAAGTTACTCGCAGGAATCGGCGCAGCTGCCGCCGCGCTGGCATTGCCCAAGACGATTTACGCTCAAACCCGGCCCCGCAAGATCACGTTCTTGACGTGGAACATCGTCGATCAGGAGCCGATGTTTCGCGGCTGGATCTCGCGATTCACGCAAGCGCGGCCGCGCACCGAAGTCGAATGGATCGACGTGAAAGGCCCCGAATTCGCGCCCTACTACCAGACGCAACTCGCCGCCGGAACGCCGCCCGACGTCATCAACACACAAGGCGCCTTGGGTTTGGAATACGCGGCGCAAGGCGCACTGCTCGACCTTACGCCCTTGCTGGCGCGCGAGACCGCCGTGCGCAACCGCTTCAACGCCGACTACCTGTCGAACTGGAACTTCGAAGGCAAGAACTTCATGTTCCCGTTCTACATCACGAAAACGCTGATGTTCTACAACACGCGCATGATGCGTGCGGCCGGCTTGACGCGCCAGCCGCGCAATCTTGAGGAAATCCTCGCTTACGCGAAAGCAATGAGCGGGGGCGATCGCACGGGTCTGATGACCTTGAACTTCGACTGGCTCTATTGGCCGTTCTTCCGCATGCAAGGCGTAGATTTGCTGTCGGCGGATTTGCGCACACCGGCATTCAACACGCCCGCAGCGATCGACGTCGCCGACCGTCTCGCACGCGCGACGAACGAAGGATCGATCAACCGTATCTCCTGGACGGGACGGTGGATCGAGCCGAACGGCGCGTTCGCGGCCGGCAATGTCGGCATGTTGCACGCCCATTCCCCGGCCTATTTCTTCTTCAAGGGTCAGGGCCCGTGGGTCAACGAGGAGACCGTCGACGCCGGTCACGCGCCCGACGGCTGGGCGACGCCCAACAGCCACGGCCTGGGAATCTCCAAGGGTTCGAAGGATCCCGAACTCGCGTGGGACTTCCTCAAATTCGTGACCGACGCCGCGCAAGCCAGGGAACTCGGCGTCAACCGGCGTCTGATGACCGGACACTTGGAAGTCGACAGAGCCAATCTCGCCACCTTCGAGCGGGAGAGCCCGCTCGTCGGAAAGATCCTGCGCTCGCAAATCGAGCACACCGACAAGATGACCGGCAATTGGCGCCTCGGAAACGACACCGCCGTCAAGAACGCCTTCTGGCCGGAGATGCAGAACATCGTCCTCGGCCGCCGCGACGCGCGTTCGGCGCTGGCCGAGGCCGAGCGCCGTGTGGCCCGCGAAATCCGGCGCACCGGCTGATGATCGACGGCGCGCACAAAAGCGAGTCGGATGGAGGCCGGCGCTAATGCCGGCCTCCACGCCGCCGCACCGGAGCGGCCCGGCGAGCGCCGCCGTCCATCATACCGGCTGGTACCAGCGGCGGCGCACCCGCGAGCTCGCGATGGTCGCGTGCTTCCTCGTGCCGTCGCTGCTGGTTTTCTTTCTCTATCGGATACTTCCTTTGGGATGGACGGGATACCTGTCCTTCCAAAGCTGGTCGCCTTTGCGCGCGGCCCGCTTCGTCGGGCTCGAACACTACGAGGAGATGCTCTTCTACGACCATGTGTTCTGGCAGGCGACGGCCAATACGCTGATCTTCATCGCCTCGGCACCCGTCGCGATCGCGATCGCGTTGGCCATCGCACTGGCCGTCAATAGCGACCTCAAAGGTGCAGCGATCTATCGCACGATCGTCTTTCTCTCCTACCCGCTGATGACGGTGGCGGTGGCGATCATCTGGCGCTGGCTTTACGACGAGCGCGGCGGCTTCATCAATTTCGCCCTGCGGGAACTTGGCCTGGTTTCGAAGCCTATCGATTTTCTGGGCTCGTTCGTATGGGCACTCCCCAGCGTCATCGTCGCCGAGATATGGCAGGTTCTTGGGCTTTACATGATCGTGTTGCTAACCGGATTGCAATCGATTCCCCAGCATCTTTACGAGGCGGCACGGATCGACGGGGCGAACTCCCGCCAGCGATTTTGGCGCATCACGCTGCCGATGCTGCGGCCGTCGATTTTTCTGTGCGCGGTGATCGGAATCTTGAACTCGTTCACCGCCTTCGACCTCATCTACGTGATGACCCGCGGCGGGCCCGGGCACTCGACGGAATTGCTCATCACTCACATCTACAAAAAAGGCTTCGGCGAGTCGCAGTTCGACTACGCTGCCGCTGTGACCATGGTGCAGTTCGCGCTGCTGGTCGGTCTCACTTATCTTGCCAACCGAGCTGCCGGCGGCAATGCCGGCGCCGTGGAGCGCGATTGATGCAACGCCCCCGCATTTGGCCCCGGCATGCGGCGATGGTCGCGGTATCGGCTGCGATGCTGGTGCCGTTCTATTGGGTCGCCAAGACGGCCGTGACCAACGAGAACATCTACGCCTATCCGCCCTCGTTCCTGCCGGAAGACCCGCACCTCTTCAATTTCGTCGATGTTTGGTATCTGATCCCTTTCTCCGGGTATTTCTGGAACAGCGCGATCGTGTCCGGGATCGCCGTCGGCTCTAACATCGTCTTGAACGCGGCGGCGGGTTTCGCCCTCACCAAGAATTTCCCGGGCCGCCGCTGGGTAGTCCTGCTGTTGCTGTCCTGCATGCTGATTCCGTTCCAAGCGACGATCATTCCCGCATATCTCATCACAGCGAAACTGGGAATCCTGAATACCCATCTCGGCCTGGCCGCACCGTTGCTCACCAACATCGTGTGCATCTTCGTCTACAAGTCGGCCTTCGAAGCGGTGCCGCCGTCGCTGCTGCAAGCCGCGCGGATCGACGGGCTAGGAGAGCTGCGCATCCTATTTCGCATATTGCTGCCGCTGTCCAAGCCTGCGATCGCGACCAACGTGATCCTGTCGTTCATCTGGTCGTGGAACGCGTTCCTGTGGCCCTTGCTCGTCACGCGCGACGCCGCGATGGCCACGCTGCCGCTCGGGCTGGCGCGGTTTCTGTCGTATGTGGAGGACACCACCGGCGCGCTCTACGCATTCGTGTGCATGGTGCTGATTCCGGGGCTCGTCATATTCCTGCTGGCCCAAAAGGAGTTCGTGCGCGGGCTGACGTCGGGAGCGACAAAGGGATGACGCTCCGCCCGATCCTGACCAGCCGGTTCGCCTTGGTGCCAGGCGCCATCGCCGCGGCAGCGTTCGTCTGGTCGATCTACGCAGACTTGAATGCGGGGGGCTTGGTGACGGGCGTCGTGACCGACGCCTTAGGCCAACCGGCACCGGGGGCGATCGTGACGATCGGCGAACGGAACATCACGTCGAACTTCGTCGAACGCGCGCGCGTGACGACGGACGCGGCGGGACGCTTCCGATTCGAGGAGAACGCGTCGCACATGCTGCGCTTGCAAGCGACCGGCGCCGACGGCGCGCGCGGCGAGCCGACGATCGTGCGCTTGTGGTTTCGCGCCCAGAACGTCGAACTCGCCGAACCTTTGCGCCTGCGATCGAGGACGCCATGACCGACCGGCCTTTGATTTTGCTCGATCCCCTTCCCCGGCAACGCAAACTGATCTTCGACGATCAGCAATGGGCGCGGCTCAACGCGATCGCCCGGGTCGTCGGGTCCGAGGATTCGCGGGTCGAAGACGCCGTGATCGAAGAAGCTCTCCCCGAGCTCGTGGCGATCGTCGGCCAAACGCCGATGGATCATGCCCGGCTTTCGCGCGCGCCCAAACTGCGCGCGATCGTGAACGTCGAAGGGAACTTTCTTCAGAACGTCGACTACGAAGCGTGCTTCGAGCGCAACGTCCAGCCGCTGGTGATCGCCCCGGCCTTCGCACAACCCGTCGCCGAGTGGGCGTTGGGGGCCGCAATCGACCTGGCGCGCGGCATCACGGCCGGCGACCGGGTGTTCCGACGCGGCGTCGAGCTTTACGGGCTCTCCGGCAATCGCGACTCGTTCCTGCTTCTCGGCGCCGATGTCGGATTTCTTGGCTTCGGCAATCTCGGTCGCGCGCTGCTCCCTTTGCTCGCTCCCTTCCGGCCGCATTTGCGCATCCACGATCCGTGGCTGCCGTCCGGCGCCATCGCGTCCTACGGCGCCGAGGCGTGCGGACTGGATGACCTGCTGGCAAAAAGCCGCGTCCTGTTCGTTCTGGCGGGAGTCACCAAAGACAACGAAGCGCTGCTCGATCGCTTGGCGTTGATGCGCGTGCGCAAGGACGCCGCGATCGTCCTCGCCAGCCGCGCCGCCTTGGTCGACTTCAAGGCTTTCGTCGAATTGGCCGAACGCGGACGCTATCGCGCGGCGACCGATGTATTTCCCGTCGAGCCCGTGCCAGCGGACGATCCCGTGCGGACGGCCGACATTCTTCTGTCGGCGCATCGTGCCGGCGGCATTCCACAGGCCTTCAATACGATCGGCGAGATGGTCGTCGAAGATCTGGAGCTGATCTTGAAGGGCTTGCCGCCCGCCCGGCTGCAGCTCGCACGGCGCGAGACCGTGGGCCGCATGCGCAGCCTTCCTGGCCGGAGCTACGCGCGCGGAACATCGGTCTAAGCGGTACCGCGCTCGATTAGCGCGAAACCCAGATCGTAAATCCGACGCGCGTCCGAACCGCCGCGCAAGCGATCGACGATCAGGCGCGCGACCAGCGATCCGATTTCGCGGGCGGGTGGTGCGATCGTCGTCAAAGGCGGCACCGTCGATCCGGCGAAATTCAGATTGCCAAACCCGATCAAGCGCAATTGCCCGGGCACGGAAATCTCCCGGCGTTGCGCTTCGAACAGTGCGCCCAACGCCATCAAATCGTTTGAGCAAGCGAGCGCGTCGATTTCGGGATGCTCCGTCAGCGCTTTCGCCGCCAACCGCCCCGCAATGTCGGGTGCGGCGGTCCGCTCGGAGTCTTCGTAAAGCCAAGCGTCGTGGCCCGCTGTCTTCGCCGCCGCGACGAAAGCGCGGGCGCGTGCGGCCGCGCGCCGGTCGTGTCCCAGGCGGGCCGCCAGAAACGCGTGCCGGCGAGCGCCTTTGGCGGCGAGATGGTCGAACATCGCGCGGCCGACGGCTTCATGGGAGAAACCCACGAGCGTGTCGATGGGCCGCCGCCCCAGTTCCCAAACTTCGATCACCGGCGCCCCGGCACCGGCGAGAAGCGCACGCGTCGCCGGGTTGTGGTGCAATCCCGTCAATACCACGGCGGCCGGCGACCAGGACAAGGCGGCGCGGACCAAGCGTTCTTCCGTTGCCTCGTCGTAGCCGGTGTGGCCGACCGTCACGGCGTAGCCTTCGTGAGCCAAATCTTCCTGCAACGTCTCCAACGTTCCAGCGAAAAATGCGCTGACGAGCGAGGGCACGATCACGCCAACGACGCGCGCGCGTGCCGCCGCGAGTCCCATGGCGGCGGGATTGGGAATGTAGCCCAACACGTCGGCAGCCTCTTTGATTCGGGCCGCGGTCTCCGGGGCCACGCGCTTGGCCTCGCGGAAATAGAGCGAGACCGTGCTCTGTGCGACCTCGGCCCGGCGCGCCACATCGACGACCGTCGATCGGCGCGTGCCCCGCCGCTTGCGGCGCTGACCTTCGATCGTCCCCAAGAGAACCCCTCGCACTGGACACCAAGGACGGACAGTAACGGATTTCGAAGGGGGTTGCAT
>JAMNXK010000480.1 GCA_023653245.1 Tagaea sp. | reverse complement strand
GCCGGGCCGCGCGGCGATATTGCTGGCTCGACATCGCGTTGACGGCGTCGTTGTAGAGCTCCTCGACCGGGCGCTCGACATACTGTTCTTCCTCGCGGTCGCCGCAGGCGGCGAGGGCGAACAGGGCGGCGGCGGCCAGGGCCGCGCGGGCGGGGCGGGGGAGACGAATCATGGCTAGATTATAGCCCGAAACGAGGGTGCTGCGCTATTCGCCGGCTTCGGCGCGCTTGGCGGCGGCGGCGGAGGCCGGGGCGGCGTAGCTCGCTTCGGTCATGTCCGCCCAGCGCCAGGCCGACGCGTCGGCGAACAGCGCGTGCAGGATCGCGTTGTTGTGGCGATGGCCGGTGCGCCGCGCGTGGACCGATCCCAGGATCGGCGCGCCGGCGAGGTAAAGGTCGCCGACCAAGTCGAGCACCTTGTGGCGCACGAATTCGTCGTCGAAGCGCAAGCCTTCGGGGTTGAGCAGGCCCGAGCCGTCGGCGGCGATCACCACGGCGTTGTCGAGCGAGCCGCCGCGCGCCAAGCCGGCGGCGCGCAAGGCGGCGACTTCCTGCTCGAAGCCGAAGGTGCGCGCGCGCGCGACTTCCTGGCGGAACGTCTCGGGCGCCAGATCCAGGGTCAGGCTTTGCCGGCCGATCGTCTCGGCGGCGAAATCGATGTCGAAGGTGGCGGCGAAGCCGCGCGCCGGGAAAAGCTCGACGACCGCGTCGTCGGCCGTGTCGGCCACGCGCACGGGCTTCAGGATTTCGATGGCGCGCCGCGCCGCGGCCTGTTCGATGGTGCCCGCGCAGTCGATCAGGAACAGGAACGGGGCGGCCGAGCCGTCCATCACCGGGACTTCGTCGCCGTCGAGCTCCACGATCGCGTTGTCGATGCGCGCGCCATAGAACGCGGCCATCAGATGCTCGACCGTGCCGAAGCGCGCGCCGGGTGCCGTGCCGAGCAGCGAGCACAGCCGCGTGTCGCTCACGTTACGGAAATCCGCCTTGATCAAGGCGCCCGTGCCGCGGCGACGGAACGCGATCCCCTGGTTGGGCGCGGCCGGCAGCAGCGTCATTGCCACTTTGCGTCCCGAATGGAGACCCGTCCCCGTGCAGGAGATGGCGCTCTTCAGGGTGCGCTGCGCGAGCGGGCGCGGTTTGGACGGACGCGAGACCAGCACTTTACCGAGGACTCCGAGGGGGTTGGCCATGTTCCCCTAACGCTTCAGGGGCGGCTCTGTTCCCGAAAAAGAGAAGAGGCTCCGGTCCAAGGGGTACCCCAATGGGACGCGGAGCCTCAAGTCACCTTTTATTGCAGACTGTTGCGAGCCTGCATCACTTTGCCGCTCAATTGGCCTGACGCCGCAGGAAGGCCGGGATTTCGAGCAGGTCGTCCTCGGCCTTGGGGGCCAGACGATCCGACGGATCCAGCCCGCCCAGGCGCGGCTGAGCGACCTGGGGTGCGGGCGCCGGGGCGGCCATCGGCGGTTGGACCGGCGCCGGCGCCGGTGCCGCGGCGACCGGCATGATTCCGCCTTGCGGCATGACCAGCGTGGGTTGGGCGCGCGGCGCTTCTTCGGCGGAGTCGGTCTTGGCGACGCCCGAGCGGGTCATCCGCTCGAACAGCGACGGCCGGCGCTTGGGAGCGGCCGCTTGCGGGGCTTTGGTGGCGTTGACCAGCTCGGCCTCGGCGAAGGGATTGACCGGCGTCGGTTGCGAAACGGCGACCGGTGCCACTTCGACGGGCTTGGGCGGGATGAACGCCTCGGGTGCTGCGACCGGCATCGGCGCCGGGGCGGGCTCCATGGCGACCGGGGCGGGGGCCGGGGCTTCGGCGACCGGAACGGGGGCGGGCTCCATCTTCATGGCGACCGAGCCGGTCTGGGGTGCCGCCGGGATCGCCATCGTCGCGGCCGCCGGGGCGGCCATCGGCGCCGTTACCGGGCGGATGGTCGGGCGGGGCGAGAGCTTGACCACCGTTGTGGGCGCGGCGGCTTGCGGCGGGCGCTGGGCGGCCGAGGCCGCTTCGATGCCCGTGGCGACGACCGACACGCGCATGCGGCCGTTGAGGCTTTCGTCGAAGGTCGAGCCGAAGATGATGTTGGCTTCGGGATCGACCTCGTCGCGGATGCGGTTGGCGGCCTCGTCGACCTCGAACAAGGTCATGTCCATGCCGCCGGTGATGTTGATCAGCACGCCGCGCGCGCCCTTCATCGACACGTCGTCGAGCAGCGGGTTGGAGATCGCCTTCTGGGCGGCGTCGAGCGAGCGGTTGTCGCCTTCGGCTTCGCCCGTCCCCATCATGGCCTTGCCCATCTCGCCCATCACCGAGCGGATGTCGGCGAAGTCGAGGTTGATGAGGCCGGGCATGACCATGAGGTCGGTGACTCCGCGCACGCCCGAATAGAGCACGTCGTCGGCCATCTTGAAGGCGTCGGCGAAAGTCGTGCGCTCGTTGGCGACCCGGAACAGGTTCTGGTTCGGGATGATGATGAGCGTATCGACCGTCTGCTGCAATTCCTCGATGCCCGCTTCGGCCAGCTTCATGCGGTGCTGGCCTTCGAAGTGGAAGGGCTTGGTGATGACGCCCACGGTCAGCATGCCGTGCTCGCGGCAGGCGCGCGCGATCACCGGGGCGGCACCCGTGCCCGTGCCGCCGCCCATGCCGGCGGCCACGAACACCATGTGCGAGCCCGCGACGTGCTCGAGCAGCTCGGGCAGGCTTTCCTCGGCGGCGACGCGGCCAACGTCCGGGCGCGAACCGGCACCCAGGCCTTGCGTGACGCCGGCACCGAGCTGCAAGCGGCGCTCGGCGATCGACTGGCCCAGCGCCTGGGCGTCGGTGTTGGCGACGACGAACTCGACGCCTTCGAGCTTGGCGCGGATCATGTTGTTGACCGCGTTGCCGCCGGCACCGCCCACACCGATGACGGTGATCCGCGGCTTGAGTTCGGTGGGATGGGTGGAAGCGAGGGTAATGGCCATGATGGTTCTCCGATCTCCTTGATTAAAGCGATTCGCGCGCGGCGTGAATCCGTTCCGCGTCGCGCGCGCGCGGATAGGGTGGACGGGCGTGACGTTTCGATCGCGGCAGGGGGACTCCTCCCGTCATAGGTTGTCCCTCAGCCACATGCCGAAGCGGCCGAACATGCCCGCGGCCGGCGGGGCCGCGGCTTCGGGCCGCAAGGATTCGGTGCCGTTGCGATGCGCGTGGAACACCAGCCCCGCGCAGGCGGAAAAAG
>JAMNXK010000479.1 GCA_023653245.1 Tagaea sp. | reverse complement strand
TTGAGCTGGCCGCAAGCGGCGAGGATATCTTCGCCGCGCGGGGTGCGGATGGGGGCGGGGTAGCCCGCCTTGAGCACGATCCCGGCGAAGTCGGAGATCGCTTCGGGCGTCGAGCGTTCGAACGGCGCGCCGGGCCAGGGATTGAACGGGATCAGGTTGATCTTGGCCGGGATGCCGGCGATCAAACGCACGAGCTCGCGCGCGTCGGCCGGGCTGTCGTTCACGCCCTTCAACATCACGTACTCGAACGTGATGCGCCGCGCGTTGGACAGCGTCGGATATTTGCGGCACGCCGCCAGCAATTCGGCGAGCGGGTATTTTTTGTTCAACGGCACCAGCACGTCGCGCAATTCGTTGGTCACCGCGTGCAGCGAGATCGCGAGCATCACGCCCAGCTCCTCGCCGCAACGCTCGATCATCGGCGCCACGCCCGAGGTCGAGAGCGTGATCTTGCGCTTGGAGATCGCGATGCCCTCGCCGTCCATGACGATCTTCAGCGCCTTGGCCACGTTCTCGTAATTGAACAGCGGCTCGCCCATGCCCATCATGACGATGTTGGTGAATTTCCGGTTCGTCTCCGGCCCGGGCCACTCGCCGAACGTGTCCTTGCACAGCATCACCTGGCCGACGATTTCCTCGGGCGTCAGGTTGCGCACCAGGCGCTGCGTGCCGGTGTGGCAGAATTTGCACGTCAGCGTGCAGCCGACCTGGCTCGACACGCATAGCGCGCCGCGATCGTCTTCGGGGATGTGGACGGTCTCGATCTCCTGTCCGTCGGGCATGCGCAGGAGCCATTTCTTGGTGCCGTCGAGCGAGTCCTGCAGGCGCACGATGTGGGGCCGGCGCACCGCGTAGCCTTCCTCGAGCTTGGCGCGCAGCTTCTTGGACATGTCGGTCATGTCGGCGAAGTCGCGCGCGCCCTTGCCGTAGATCCAGCCCCAAAGCTGCTTGGCGCGGAAGGCGGGCTCGCCCATCGACTTGAACAACGCGCCCAGCTCCTCGCGCGACAGGCCGACGAGGTTCGTGCGTCCGTCCTCGTGCGACGGCGCGGGCAATGCCTCTTTGAATGGGGCGAGTTCGGGGGCGTCGAGCATGGGCGCCTATATAGGCGCGCGCCCGCGAAGAGTCACTGCCGGGACACGCCGCAGGCGCGGTCGATCGCGGCGAGCGCGCGCTGGAACCCGGCGAGCGCCACATGATCGGTCGTTTCGGTACCGCGCGCGGAGGTGCCGCGCACGATCGCCGTGGCGTTGACGGGGGCGGTGCGCATCGCGTTGACGATCTGGCGGTCGCCCTCGGCCGGGCGCGACCACAGCGACGTCGCGTTGGCCTGGGTGAGCGTGGACAAGCCGACTTTCGTGCGGCCGATCTCGATCTCCCCGCCGTCGCGCGCGGGATAACCCACATTCATGGTGACTTCGTCGTTGCGGCGCGGATTCTGGTGATGCGCGATCACGAGCGCGATTTCGCCGCGCTGGGCGCTGGCGGGGCGGCTCTCCGAGCGCGCCGGGGCGGACGTCACGTAGCAGATCTTGGCGGCGTTCGGGCCCGCTTCGAAGGCGCGCCAGCCGTCGAACGTGCCCAGCGGGCGCGGGGCGGAAGACTGCGCCGCCGGGGCTTGCGGGGCCGGTTGGGCGGGGCGCTGCTGGGCGAAAGCCGGCGCGAACGAAGCGAAAACAACCGTCAGAATCGCCGCCCGAATCGCGAATCGATGATCCATTTCCATGACGGGGCCGTATCGCATTGGACATGCTTTCCGTCAACCGCCCCGCCTTGCGCTTCCACGACGGTGCCGCCGCTTCCGGCGGCATCGCGTCGCTTGCTTGCGCCGCACGGGCCTCGCTACAAGGCCGCATGCAGTCTTCCGACGACGCCGCGCCGCTCGATGCGCATGTGCGCGACATTCTGGCGATCGCGCGCGCGCAAGATCGCGCGGCCTTCGCCCGGCTGTTCGGCCATTTCGGGCCGCGGGTGAAATCCTATCTGCTGCGCCTGGGTGCCGCGCAAGCCCAAGCCGAAGACCTGACGCAAGAAGTGATGCTCGCGGTCTGGCGCAAGGCGCCGGCTTACGATCCGCGGCTGGCGGCGCCATCGACCTGGATCTTCGCCATCGCGCGCAACCGGCGCATCGACGCGCTGCGCGCCGAAAAGCGCGCCCAGCTCGATCCCGACGATCCGGGCCTGTACCCCGAGGCGGACGCGCTGCCCGATCGCGCGCTCGACGCGGGCCGCTGGGAGGGCCGCCTCGCCCAGGCCTTGCGCGAACTGCCCGCCGAGCAGGCCCAGATGCTCAAGCTCGCCTATTACGAAGACCGCTCGCATGGCGATATCGCCCAGTCCTTGCGCCTGCCCTTGGGCACGGTGAAATCGCGGCTGAGGCTTGCCATCGGCCGTTTGCGCGCCATGTTCGGTGACGAGAAATGACCCCCATGATTTCCTCCACCCCGCGTCCCATCGCCGACGAATGGCTGCTCGACTTCGCCGCGGGCTCGGCGCCCGAAGCCGTGTCCGTCCTCGTCGCCGCGCATTTGGAGCTGTGCCCCGCCGCGCGCGCCACGCTGGCCCGGCTCGACGCCGTCGGCGGCGCCTTGCTCGAAGACTTGCCGCCCGCGGGCCTGTCGCCCGCCAGCATCGAAGCGGTGTTCGCCAAGCTCGACGGCCTCGTCCAAGAGGTTCCGCCGTCGCCGCCGCTCGCCCCGGCGGGCCTGCCGCGCGCGCTCGCCCCTTATGTGCCCGATGGCCTCGACGGCTTGACCTGGAAGAACGCCGGGCGCGGCTTCGAGGAAGCCCAGCTCGGCAGGCGCGGCCGGCACGCGATGAGCCTGCTGCGCGCGCGCGACGGCGGGCGCGTGCCCACCCACACCCATACCGGCACCGAGTTCCTGCTGGTGCTCGACGGCGCGTTCCACGACGAGCGCGCGCATTACGCGCGCGGCGAAGTGTGTATCGGCGACGCCGACACGATGCACACGCCCATGGTGGCGCGCGGCACGCATTGCCTGTGCTTGGTCGTCGACGACGGGGCCGTGCGCCTGCCCGGCTGGACCGGGCGCCTGCTCAATCCGCTGCTGCGCTGGAAAGCGGCGCGCTGAATCTCAGGCGCGCCGGATCGGCGGGCCCAGACGGCGCTTTTCGACCACGAAATTCTTGGGTGCGGCGGCCGCGCGCGGCGCGCGCGCGGGCGTCGCATAGGGCGTCCGCGGCGGCGCGTCGAACTCGCCGCGCTCGTGCG
>JAMNXK010000478.1 GCA_023653245.1 Tagaea sp. | reverse complement strand
TTGCCGGCTTCCGCCTTGGAGATGTCGAGGATGTCGTTGATCACCTGCAGCAGATGCGTGCCCGAAGCGTGGATGTCCTTGGCGTAGTCGACGTAGCGCGCCTCGCCCACGGGCCCGAAAATCTCCTGATGGATGATCTCGGAGAACCCTATCACGGCGTTGAGCGGCGTGCGCAATTCGTGGCTCATATTGGCCAGGAATTCGGATTTGGTGCGGCTGGCCGTTTCGGCCTGGTCCTTGGCTTCGCGCAGGGCGTCCTCGGCGTGCCGGCGTTCGGTCAGATCGGCGAACAAGGTCACCCAGCCGCCGCCGGGTAGTGGCGTGCGCCGGGTGACGATGAAGCGGCCATTGGCGCGCCAGCCTTCGTCGGAATAGGCGTCGGGCCGCGAAACGCGCGCGACGCGCCGCGCGACTTCCTTCTCGACGTCGGCGATCCGGCCGAAATCGCCGCGCTCGATCTGGAAGCGCACCGAAACGTCGAACGGCACGCCCACGCGCATCACGTCGGGCGGCAGGTCGAGCATGGCGCGCGCGCGCTCGTTCCAGGCGATCAGGGTGCGCGCCGAATCGTAGACGACGATCCCCTCGTCGATGGACTCGAAGGTCCGCGCCAGGATCTGCGTCTGGCGCTCGATCTCGCCGCGATGCTCGCGCGCCAGGGTGATATCGGTGACGGTGAGCGCGTAGCCGCCGTCCTGCAGGCGTTGGTCGCGGATCTGCAGCGTGCGCCCGTCGTTCGCGGGCATCTCGAAGCTCTTGTCGCCGGGCAGGTTGTGCTGGCGCAGGCGTTCGGCGAGCCACACGTCGCGCGGCACGCCGCCGAGATTGGCCACGCCCGAGGCGATCTGGGTCTCCAGCACCTCGCGGAAGGTCGAGCCCGGGCCGATGGACGCGGGCAGGTCGAGGATCGCGCGGTAGGCGGCGTTGCACAAAGCCATGCGATCGGCGTCGTCGTACAGGCACACGCCGGTCGACAGCCCGTCGATGGCGCGCAGCATCCGCGTTTCGGATTCGCGCAAGCCCGCCTGCCGGGCGAGATCGGCGATCTGGCGCTGGGAGTCGGTGACGTCCAAATGCAGGACGATCTGGCCGCCGCCGGGCGTCGCGGTCGACACGACCTCGAGCCAGCGCCCGTCGTGCAGGCGGCGGCGATAGGTGAAGCCCTTGCGCGTCCGGAAATGCGCCATGCGCTCGTCGGCGGCTTTTCCCGCCGCGTCGGCGTCGGGCTCGGCCAGGGCCGCGAGATGACGCACGACCATTTCGATCGAATCGCCAAGCTTGGCGAAATCCGGCGGCACGCCCATGACGCGGGCATAGGCCGGGTTGACCGCGACGATTTTGAGATCGGCGTCGAGGACGATGACCCCGGCGGGCAAGGCTTCGAGGATCGGATCGAGCGTCATGATCCCCGCTTTCCGCCCCCCGGCGCCTAGTAGCGGATCAGCGAGTCGAAGGCGACCGGCACGCGCTTGCGCCCGTCGAGGAAGGTGAGCTCGATCAGGCACGCGGCCGCGCGCACGTCGGCGCCGGTTTTCTTGAGCAATTCGATCGCCGCGTTCAGCGTGCCGCCGGTGGCCAGCACGTCGTCGAGCACGACCACGCGCGCGTTCTTGGGCACGGCGTCGTCCTGCACTTCGATCGTGTCCTCGCCGTATTCGAGCGCGTAAGTGTGCGGGATCGTGCGGCCCGGCAGCTTGCCGCGCTTGCGCACCATCATGAAGCCCACGCCCAGCCGCAAGGCGAGCGGGGCCGTCACCAGGAAGCCGCGGCTTTCGATCCCGGCCAGCAAATCCGGCTTGTGCGGGGCGACCACGTCGGCCAGACGGTCGATCGTCGCTTTCCACGCTTCGGCGTGGGCGAGCAGCGGAGAAATGTCGCGGAACAGAATCCCCGGCTTGGGGAAGTCGGGCACGTCGCGGATGTGGGATTTCAGGTCCATGGGTTCCTCGGCAAGGCGCGATAACCTAGCTAAATCCTCGGCTTCGTCCATCCCAAAATCGCCCGATTCCTGCTAGTTTCGTGCGCATTGGGGGAGGAAACCGCGTGACGTACACGATTCCGAGCAAGGCGCGCGTGGTCATCGTCGGCGGCGGCATCGCGGGATGCTCGGTCGCCTATCATCTGGCCAAGCTCGGCTGGACGGATGTCGTCCTGCTCGAAGCGGCGCGGCTGACCGCCGGCACGACGTGGCACGCGGCCGGGCTGGTCGGCGCCATGCGTCCCAACCGCGCGCTCACGGCGATGAGCAAATACGGCATCGATCTCTACGCCAAACTCGAGGCCGAAACCGGGCAGGCGACGGGCTGGAAGAACTGCGGCTCGGTCAACGTCGCGCGCACGCCCGAGCGCGTCGTCGCCTTCAAGCGCCAGATCGCGCTCGCCAAAGGCTTCGGCGTGACCATCGAGGAGATATCGCCGGCCGAGGCGGGCAAGCTCTGGCCGCTGATGCGCATCGACGATCTGCAAGGTGCGATCTGGCTGCCGGGCGACGGCAAGGCCAATCCCGCCGATCTGTGCATGGCGCTGGCCAAGGGTGCGAGGATGCGCGGCGCCAAGCTGCTCGAAGGCGTGGCCGTCGCCGGCTTCGAGCGCGCCAACGGCGCCGTCTCGGCCGTGCTCACGGACCAGGGCCGTATCGAGACGGATGTGGTCGTGCTCGCCGCCGGTCAATGGACGCGCCAGATCGCGGCACCTTTGGGCGTCGCCGTGCCGTTGCACGCGGCCGAGCATTTCTACATCGTCACCAAAAAGATCGCCGGCGTGACGCCCGATCTGCCGGTGATGCGCGATCCCGACGGCTACATCTACTACAAGGAGGAAGTCGGCGGCCTGGTGATGGGCGGGTTCGAGCCGGTCGCCAAACCCTGGGGCATGGACGGCATCCCCAAGGATTTCGCCTTCCAACTTCTGCCGGAGGATTGGGACCAGTTCCAGATCCTGATGGAGAACGCGCTCCACCGCACGCCGTGCCTGGAGACGGCCGAAGTGCGCCAGCTGCTCAACGGTCCGGAGAGCTTCACGCCCGACGGGAACTTCATCCTCGGCGAGGCGCCGGGCTTGCGCGGGCTTTATGTCTGCGCGGGCTTCAACTCGGCGGGGATCGCCAATGCCGGCGGGGCGGGGCGTCTGACCGCCGAATGGATCGCCGGCGGCGAAGCGCCGATGGATCTGGCCGACGTCGACATCCGCCGCTTCGCCGATTTCCAAGCCAATGGCCGTTTCCTGCGCGAGCGCAC
>JAMNXK010000477.1 GCA_023653245.1 Tagaea sp. | reverse complement strand
CGTGGCGGCGGTTTCGGCGACGATCGTGGGCGCGGCACCCAGCGCCATCGTGCCCGCGCGCACCATGTCGAGATAGAGCGGCAGCATCGAAACGCCGTGCGAATCGTGGCCGGTGAGATTGGCGTCGACCAGATTCTCGGCCAGACCTTCGGCTTCCGCTGCGGGCGAGCCCGAGGCGCGGGCGATCGCCGCGACCAGATCGCGCGCGCGTTGCGGCTTGACGTTCACGCCACCCATTCGCTCACCGGTGCTTTGGCCTCGTGGAGGGGCTGGCAGACGACGTCGACCAGCGTCGGGCCGCCCGCTTCGAAGGCGGCTTTGAGGGCGGGCTTGAGCTTCTCGGGATCCTCGACGCGCCAGCTCTTCAAACCGAACGCCGCGGCCACCGCCGCGTGGTCGGTGCGCTGGAAGTCGACCGAGAAATACCGCCCGCCATAGCCGGTCTTCTGTCCGGCTTTGATCCAGCCATAGGTCGCGTTGGACACGACCACCAGCGTGATCGGCAGGCCGAGCCGCGCGATGGTTTCCATCTCGCCGCAGGCGAAACCGAAACTCCCGTCGCCCATCACGGCCACGCATTTGCTCGCCGGCCGGCCGATGGCGGCACCCACGACCGCGGGCAGCGAATAGCCCAGCGCCCCGTGCGCGCGGTTGGTCACGAACCAGCGCCCGGCGCGGCGCTTGGGATAGAAGGCCGAGAAATAGGGGCACGGCGTGCCCGGATCGGCCACGACGATCGCGTCCTCGGGCAGCAGGCTCGCCATGGCGGCGACCAGGCGCTCGGGCTTGATCGGCCGTTCGCCCGAGACGGCGAGCGGCCGGTACGCGGCTTCGCGGTGCAAGCGCACGCTGGCCACGCGGCCTTGCGCGCCCAAATCGGGAATGCGCCGATGGCGATCGATTTCCGCGGCGAGTGCCGCCAGGCCGAGGCGCGCGTCGCACACCATGCCCGCTTCGGTCGGATAGATGGCGCCGATCACGGCCGGATCGACGTCCAGATGCGCGATCGGCGTGCCCTTGGCGGGAAAGCGCCAGCGCTCGGTCGTCACCGAGCCCGCGCGGCAACCGACGAAGAACACCAGATCGGCGGCTTCGACCAGCGCGCGCGTGGGCAAGGTGCCGCCATTCGAGCCGACCACGCCCGCATACATCGGATGGGAATCCGCCAAGGCGCCTTGGCCGGAAATCGTGGACAGCACCGGCATGCCCAGCCGATCGGCGACGCGCGCGAGTTCGTCGTGCGCGCCCGCGATCACCACCCCGCCGCCGACCACGCAAACGGGGCGCGCGGCGCGCACCAGCGCCAGCGCCACGCGGCGCACATCGCCCGGATCGGGGGCGACGCGATGGCTCGGAAAATGGCCGTGCCAGGGCTCGGCCCAGATCTCCGACTCCTCGACCGGATCCTTCTGCACGTCGTAGGGCAGGCCCAGATGCACCGCCCCGGGCCGTCCGCTCGACGCCTCGCGGAACGCGCGGCGCAGCGATGCGGGAATGTCGGCGGCGCGGTCGATCACCGTGTTCCACTTGGCCACGGGACGGAACAGCGCCTTCTGGTCTAGTTCGGTGAGCGTGTACTTGCCCCGGCTCGACACCGAAATGTCGGTGGTCACCGCCAGCAGCCCGATCGAGCTCTCGTTGGCCTCGGCGACCGCAGGCAGCATATAGGTGGCCCCGCCGCCCGACGGGCCTTCGCACACCCCGACCTTGCCGGTGACGCGCGCGTAGGTGTCGGCCATATAGCCGGCCGAGCGTTCGTCGCGCGTCAGGATGTGGCGGATGCCGTGCCCGCCCGGACCGCCCAGGCGCGCCAGCGCGTCGTAAAGCGGCAAAGACGTGTCGCCGCACAGGCCGAACACGGTGTCGACTTCGTGCGCGGCGAGAAGTTTGACGAAAGCATCCGCGCCGCTGAGCTGATTTCCGGACAAGCGTATTCCCCTCCGCCCCGAGTGGGGCATGCGAGGCCGTCCGCTGTCAATCGGGCGCCGCACCCGCGCGCGCGAATTCCTCGGCGCGGCGGGTCTCGATGCGATGCAGGGCGGTTTCCCGCGGCAGACCCAGCGCGTCGAAGGTCTGGCGGGCCAGCGCCAGCCCCGCTTCGATCGCTTCGGGCACGGGGGCTTCGACGGCGAGTGCGCGCAAGCGCCCGGCATGCGCCGCGTCGCGCGCGCGGGCGAGCACGGGCAGATGGGGCCAATGCCGGCGCACCGCGTGCGCCGCGCGCAAGGCGGCTTCGGGATCGTCGATGGTCACGACCACGACGGCGGCTTTGTCGGCACCCGCCCGGCGCAGCAGTTCGGACCGGGCGGCGTTGCCGAACAGCACCCGGGTCTTCGGGTCGCGCGTGACGGCGGCCGGATCGGCGTCGATCGCGATCCAGGGCAGTTCTTGCGCGTCGAGCGCGCGGCCGATCACGCGCCCGATGCGTCCGAAGCCGAGCACGATCGCGTGGCCCTCGGCGCCGACCGGGGCTTCCGACCCGCCGGCCGGCCGGCCGCGCAAATTCCGGCCGAGCGCGTCGAGGCCCGGCAACGCCACCATGGTCAAGGTCGCGATCAGCAGCATGAAGGCGCCGGTCTGCGCGTCGAGCGCGCCGGCGAGCGTCGCGGCACCGAGCACCACGAACGCGAACTCGCCCGCCGGGCCCAGCAGCAAGCCCGCATGCGCCGCGCGCGCCGCCGGAAGCCCCGCGCGCTTGGCCAGCAGGAAAACCACCGCGCCTTTGAACGCGACGAGCCCGATCACCGCCAGCGGGATCGCCACCGGGAAACGCGCCAGCAGCGCGAAGTCGATGCCCATCCCGACCGACAGGAAGAACAGGCCCATCAGCAAACCGCGGATCGGCTCGATGTCGATCTCGACCTCGTGGCGGTATTCGCTTTCGCCGAGCATCACGCCCGCGAGGAACGCGCCCAGCGCCGGCGACAGGCCCGCGGCCCCGGTCGCCGCCGCGGCGCCCACGGCGGTCAACAACGTGATCGCCAGAAACGCCTCGCGCGCGCGCGTGGCGGCGGCGCGGGCGAACAAAGGCCGCAAGAGCCAGCGCCCGGCGGCGAGCACGGCGCAGGTCGCGGCGATCGCGATGGCGACCTTGACCCACGGATCGCCGCCGCCGCCGCCGGCGAGGTCGAGGCCCACCAGCATCGGCACGACCGCGAGATCCTGGGCGAGCAGGATGGCGAAACAGAACCGGCCCAGCGGCGCGCCGGTCTGGCCGCGCTCGGAAAGAATGTGCAT
>JAMNXK010000476.1 GCA_023653245.1 Tagaea sp. | reverse complement strand
TGAACTTCGTGATGATCTTCCAGGCCCTGCTCCATCTCACGGGGCAGAAGGAAGAATAGCGCTTCCGCCTTCGGGCGAGGATACGAACCCCCGGACGGGCGACCGTCCGGGGTTTTTCGTTTCAGATGCACCGTCCGCCGTCGACCTCGAAGGCGACGCCGGTGATGAATTCGGCTTCGTCCGAGCACAGATAGAGCGCCGCGTTGGCGATGTCCTGCGGCGTGGAGAGCCGGCCCATCGGGATCGAGGCTTTGAACAGCGCGCGTTTCTCGGGCGTGTCCTCGCCCATGAACGTGGCCAGCAGCGGCGTTTCGCCGGCGACGGGGCACAGGCAATTCACCCGGATCTTCTCGGGTGCGAGTTCCACCGCCATCGCCTTGGTGAGCGTGATCGCCGCCCCTTTCGAGCCGTTGTACCAAACCAAGCCCGGGCGCGGCCGCAAGCCGGCGGTCGAGGCGGTGGTGAGGATGACGCCGCCGCCGCCCTGGCGGCGGAAGACCGGGATCGCGGCTTGGGCGGCGAGATAGATCGACTTCACGTTCACCGCGAAGACGCGATCGAACGTCGCTTCGTCCACGCCCAGCATCGGGCCGTTGCGATGGGAGATGCCGGCGTTGTTCACCAGGATGTCGAGCCGTCCGAACCCGTCGGCCGCGGCGGCGATCATGGCGTTGGTGTCCGCCGCCTTGGCGACGTCCGCGCGCCAGGGCTTGGCGGTGCCGCCCGCCGCGGCGATGGCGCCGGCCACGCGCGTGGCGGCAGCGACGTCGATGTCCGCGACCAGCACCTTCGCCCCCTCGCGCGCGAAAGTGGCGGCGATGCCTTCGCCGAAGCCCGAGCCGCCGCCGGTCACGACCGCGACCTTGTCCTTGAGACGCATGCGTTTCTCCCTTTCGCCCGGACTCTAGCCGCGCGGCGCTTTCCGGGCTAGCGTTGCCGGGGATGCAAGCCTTGCCCGTCCATTACTGGCTCTATCTGAGCGCCATCGCCGCCGCGATGGCGTGGATCGCCGTCGCGGGTCTGCGCTCGGGCGACCACACGCGCCGGCGCCTGTCGGCCCTCGGCGTCGTGCTGCTCGGCGCCACGGCCGTGTGGATCGGCGGGCCGGTGCTGGCCAAGCAGACCGGCTCACCCGTGCTGCAGGGGCTGATCGGCGATTTGGCGCGCGTGTTCGGCGTGCTGTGGTGGCTGATCCTGGGTTTCATCGCGCTGGTGGCGCTCGAACGCTTCGTCTGGCGCGGGCTCGACGCGCGCGGGCTCGCGGTGCCGAAGCTGCTCAAGGACGTGGTGCGCGCGCTGGTCGCCATCCTGTCGCTGTTCGGCGTGATCTCGGCGGCGTTCGACCAGCCGCTGACCGGCGTGCTGGCGGCCTCGGGCGTGATGGCGGTGGTGATCGGCTTCGCCATGCAATCCACGCTCGCCGATCTGTTCAGCGGCATCGCGATCAACATCGAGCGGCCCTATCGCGTCGGGCAATGGATCCAGATCGACAACGCGCTGACCGGCCAAGTGGTCGAGATCAATTGGCGCGCCACGCGCCTGCGCACCGCCGACGGCAACACGGTGGTGCTGCCCAATTCCAAGCTCGCCGCCGCCCAGATCGTCAATTTCGACGACCCGGTGGCGCGCTATCGCGCCTCGCTCCAGGTGCCGCTCGACGCGCGCGTGCCGCCCGGCGTGGCGAAGGAAGCGCTGGTCGCCGCCGCCCTCAAATCGATGCGCGTGCTGACCCAGCCGCCGCCTTTCGTCGAGACCAAGGAAATCCGCGACGCGAGCGTGCTCTACGAAGTGCGCTACTGGGTCGATTCCTACGCCGACGACACCGGCGTGCGCGACGAGGTCGCAAGCTCGGTGTGGTACGCGCTCGACGCGGCCGGCATTTCCCCGGGCCAGCCCTTGCGCACCGATCCGGGCCTGGCCGAGCGCGTGCTCGAGCATGTCGATCTGCTCCGCGAGATCGCCCCCGAGATGCGCGCGCGCGTGGCCGCTGCCGCACGGCGCGAGATCTTCCACGCCGGCGACGACGTCGTGCGCCAGGGCGATTCCGACCGCTCGCTGTTCGTGGTCGCGCGCGGCGTGTTCGAGGTGGCGATCGACACGCCCGCCGGGCGGCGCACGATGGCGCGGCTGGGGACGGGCGATTTCTTCGGCGAGATGTCGCTGTTGACCGGCGAGAAGCGCTCGGCCCATGTGACCGCGTTGTGCGAGACGCTGGCGCTGGAGATTTCGGCCGAGGCGCTGACGCCGGTGCTGCAGGCCCATCCCGAATTCGCGCGCAGGCTGGGGGAGATCGTGCTCGACCGCAAGCAAATGAACGACGCGACCTTGCGCGCGCTCGCCCCCGCCGCGCGGCGCGACGCCAAGCGCAATCAGGTCGACGAGTTCCTGACCAAGATGCGCGGCTTCTTCGGATTGGATTGAACGATGGACACGCCGCCCAACCCCGACCGCCAGGCCTATTACGCGCGCATCGACCGAGCGCATATGACGCCGCTATGGGAGGTGCTGCACGCCCTCGTGCCCAAAGAGCCCAAGAGTGCGGCCCAGCCGCATCTCTGGCGCTACGACGACATCCGCCCCGCGATCCTGGAATCGGGCGCGCTGATCGGCGCCCAGGAAGCGGTGCGCCGCGTGCTGATCCTCGAGAACCCGGGCTTGCGCGGGGAAAGCAAGATCACGAACTCGCTCTATGCCGGCCTGCAGCTGATCCTGCCCGGCGAGATCGCACCCGCCCATCGCCATACGCAGTCGGCGCTGCGATTCGTCGTGGAAGGCGATGGCGCCTTCACCGCCGTCGACGGCGAGAAGACGATCATGCGCCCGGGCGATTTCGTCATCACGCCGTCCTGGACCTGGCACGACCATGGCAACGAGTCGGCCGGGCCGATGGTGTGGATGGACGGGCTCGACATTCCCATGGTCGCGTTCTTCGAAGCGGGCTTCGCCGAGAACTACGCGCGCGACGTCCAGGCCCTGGCGCGGCCCGAGGGCGATTCGCTCGCGCGCTTCGGCGCCGGGCTCCTGCCGCTCGGCTACGAGACCCGCGCCAAGACCAGCCCGGTGTTCAACTATCCCTATGCGCGCACGCGCGAGGCGCTGGAGAAACTGCGCCGATCGAGCGAGTGGGATCCCTGCCACGGGATCGCGCAGCGCTACGCCAATCCGATCGACGGCGGCTGGGCGATGCCGACCATCGGCACCTGGATGCAGCTGCTGCCGCAAGGCTTCGTCGGCGCGCC
>JAMNXK010000475.1 GCA_023653245.1 Tagaea sp. | reverse complement strand
TGCGCATTTTGGGCATGGCTGGACGTCGGAGCTTTTCTCTGTCTTCGTCGGCGAGACGAGCGGGCGATCCGATGCGATCGTGGCGTAGCGAGTGTCGTCGTTCTCGTACGCAAAGCAAGATCAAGGCGAGTGGATCAAATGCTTGCTTGCCCCATCGCCTTCCTCCGGGTTCAGGGCGAGACCTATCTCGATGTCCACGAAACCCGGGGCAGTCCGACACGCGGGCAACCCGGGGCACGAAGGGGCAAAAGAGGGCAACATGGCCCGTTTAGGCCCGCCGCGCGGCGGCGCCCAAAAATGCCGAAAACGCCTTATTCTTCAGAGGGACCGGATGGTGGGCGCTACAGGGATTGAACCTGTGACCCCTACCATGTCAAGGTAGTGCTCTCCCGCTGAGCTAAGCGCCCATCCGGCCAGGAAGGCGGCGTTATATGGGGGTCGGCCGGGTTTGGCAAGTGGCCGTGAAGTCTTTGGAATCGACCGACGAACGAACGACCTTGCGTCCCCATCCATGAGTGCCAGCCCCGCCGAAATCCGCGATCCCGATCCGCCCATCGCCGTGCACGGCGAGGACGATTGGCGCGTGCCGCTGATCTTCTCCTCGCCGCATTCGGGCACGGTCTACACCTCCGCCTTCGTGGCCAGTTCGCGGCTCGATCCCGTGACCTTGCGCCGCTCGGAGGATTCCTTCGTCGACGAGCTGTTCGCCGGGGCGCGCGGCGCGGGCGCGCCGCTGCTGAAGGCGCTGTTCCCGCGCGCCTATCTGGACGTCAACCGCGAGAAATGGGAGCTCGACCCGTCGATGTTCGACGGGCCGCTGCCCGATTTCGTCAACTCGCGCAGCCCGCGCGTCGGCGGCGGGCTGGGCACGGTGGCGCGCGTGGTCGCCAACGGTGCCGACATCTATCGCGCCAAGCTTTCCTTCCCCGAGGCCAAAAGGCGGGTGGAGACGCTCTACGAGCCCTATCACGCCGCGATCGAGGATCTGACGGCGCGCGGGCTCGCGCGCTTCGGGCGCATGGCGCTGATCGATTGCCATTCGATGCCCTCGGTCGGCGGGCCGATGGACCGCGACCCCGGCAAACGGCGCGCGGATTTCGTGCTCGGCGACGCCCACGGCCAGGCTTGCGCGCTCGCGCTGATCGAGGCGGCCGAGGCGCAATTGAAGCGCGCGGGCTTCGCGGTCACGCGCAACGATCCTTACGCCGGCGGGCACATCACGCGCCATTACGGCCGGCCGCGCGCGGGCCGGCACGCGCTGCAGATCGAAGTCAACCGCGCGCTCTATATGGACGAAACGCGCATCGCCAAGACGCCGGGCTTCGCGCCGTTGCGCGACGCGATCGACGCGCTGATCGCCGCCCTCGCCGCGTGCGCGCCCCTTCTGCCGGGACCGCAAGCATGAGCGATTTCGCCTTGCGCGACGCCGCCGCAGCCGACCTGCCCGCGATTCAGGCGATCTACGCCCACCATGTGCTGCACGGGCTAGCGACGTTCGAAGAGGTTCCGCCCGATCTGGCCGAAATCGCCGGCCGCCACGCGGCGGTGACCGAGAAGGGCCTGCCCTGGCTGGTCGCCGTCGCGGACGGGCGCGTGCGGGGCTACGCCTATGCGGGGCCGTTCCGGGCGCGCTCGGCGTATCGCTTCGCGCTCGAGGATTCGATCTACGTGGCGCCCGACGCCGCCGGCAAAGGCTTGGGCCGCGCGCTGCTGGGCGCGCTCTTGGAACGCGGCGCGGCGTGGGGTGCGCGGCAGATGATCGCGGTGATCGGCGATTCGGCCAACGCGGGCTCGGTGGGCCTGCATCGCGCGCTGGGCTTCACGTATATCGGCAAGATGGAAGCGGTCGGCTTCAAATTCGGCCGTTGGGTCGATTCGGTGATCATGCAAAAGCCATTGGGGGACGGGATGGCGACGCTGCCGCCGCCGGAACGATGACGACACCCGATCCGCGAATCGAAGACGCGCTCGCCCACCACACCAAAGGCCGCCTGGCCGAGGCCGAGGCGCTTTACGCCGCCATCCTCGAAGCCAATCCGGACGACGTCGACGCGCTCAACCTGGGCGGGCTCGCGTCGCACGCGCTGGGCAAGCGCGACGTGGCGCGGTCGCGTCTGGAACGCGCCGTGCGCCTGATGCCCGAATTCCCCGACCCGCACGCCCATTTGGGCGCGGTGTTGCGCGCCGAGGGCGATCTCGACGGCGCGTGCGCGTGTTTCGAGAAGGCGCTCGAACTCGAGCCCGCCAACGGGCTGGTCGCCAACAATCTCGGCCTCGTGCGCATGGCGCAGGACCGCGCCATGGAGGCGCTGGGTTGCTTCTCCCAAGCGCGCGCGCTGATGCCCGGCCAGCCCGACATCCTGATCAACGTCGCCATCGCCAAGCTCGCGATGGGCGACGTCAAGGGCGCGCTCGCCGATCTCGACATGATGGCCGAGGGCGCGCCGAAGAATCCGCGCGGGCATTACTGGCGCGGGCGCGCGCTGGCCCAGGCAGGGCGCGGCGCCGACGCCAAGCGCGCCTACGAAACCGCGCTGATCCTCGATCCCGAGTTCAAGGACGCGAAGGACGCGCTCGCGGGTTAGGCGCGCGGCACCCGCTTGCGGCATCCGCCGGCAAGGCGTCGCGGAAGCGACGCCGCAGACCGGGGGATCTCGTCAAGAAGCGTCGCGCCTGCGGCGCGGCCCGTTCGTTCACGAGATGCCCGGGTCGCACGGTTCCCGCGCGCCCGAGCATGACGGTCTCTTCTTGCGTATGAAGTGCGTTGCCGGGAATCGTTGCCCGCCTTCGCCACCGAATACGAAGGGGCGAAGAAAAAGCTCGGGCGTTAGCGCCCGGGCGCTAGCAATTGTGGAACCCGCCGCCGGGGATCGGCGCGGGCATCCAGATCCCCAGGACTCGGCCGCGCGGGGGCACGGGTTCGAGCACGATCGCGGCCCCTTCGGGAAACGCGCGCCCGCTCGCGGCCTCGCCCAGCACCATGATCGCGGGCGTGCGATGGCCGACCAGCACGCGGTTCGTGCCCGCCGTTACCGGCGTCGAGAACAGCCGCGCGTGTCCGGCCAGCACGTCGTTCAGGCGCGCGCCCGCGTAATCGTCGGCGAGCAGATCGTCCGTGACCCGCGTGTTCGCCGCACCGAAGGCCAGCTCGGCCGTGTCGCGCGCGCGATAGACCGGACCCGCCAGCACCGGCAATTCGACCGGAATGCCGAGCTCGGCGAATGCACGCCCGATGCGTCGCGAT
>JAMNXK010000474.1 GCA_023653245.1 Tagaea sp. | reverse complement strand
GAAGCGCCCAAGTTCGGCGTGAAGCCGAACCGGCGCTTGGACGCCAAGGCGCCGTTGATGGAGTTCGAGCGCTGGAACCGCGATTGGGCACGCGGCTCGGGCGACGACCCCAAGGGTCTCGCGCCCGAGTACGAGAGCTACATCCGCGATCTCGACAAGGATCACGGCCACGATCCGGGGCTGATCTTCGCGCGCGATCTGACCCAGCAGGTCGAGAAGTATCACGGCAATGGCGGCGAGTTGGCCAAGCAGTTCGTCACGTTGCTCGCGGATCGCCCGGACCTGCAGCGCGAATATCTCGGCGGCGAAGTCCCGAAGGCGCCGCTCATCGGCACCTTCAAGCCCGGCGGCGAAGAAGGCGTGAAGAAGTTCATCGACGACGACCGCGTCGCCAACGGCTTGGCGCCGCGCTACGCGGTCCCCGCCGTGGCGCGCGGCGGCGAGAACGTGACCGAGCAACGCGTGTCCGCGCGCGGGCTGCCCGCCTCCAAGCCCATCAACCTGTTCGACCTCGCCCAGGAAATCCAGGAATCGACGGCGGCCGAGACACAGCCGCCGGTTCAAACGGTCGCGGCGACGGAATCTCGCCACGAACCGATCGCACCCTACTTCACGATCGAGGATGTCTACCGGCGGCGTCAATCAGAGGCCGCTAGGCAGCGATCGACGACGACCGAGGCCGGTCCTGCAGGCCCGGAATCCGGCCCGACCTTCACCGAAGGCATCTCCATGACGCGCCGGCCGAACAGTGGATTGGTTCAGGCGCCCGAATCCGCCCCCATCCCGCCGCCGCCCGCCCCGGTTCCGCTTCGTCCGGGAATGCGGCTCTCGGACGGTTCGGTGGAGGCGGCGGTCGTTCCTTTGGCGCCGCACAGTCCAGCCCAGTCGAATTCGGATACGGCCGTTGCCGAGGGCGGCTCGGTGCCGGGCAGAACCTCGATCGTCTCGACACCAACCGAAGGCATGCCTGAGCGGGAGAGCGCAACCACACAAGCGAACGCTCCCGAATCCAACCGTAAAGATGAGGCCGCTGCTTTGGACGAGGAAGAGAAACGCCAAGTCGCGCTCTTGGAACACTACGAAAAGCTGATCGGGGACTATGAACGTCAACACGCCGACGCTGTTGGGATTCAAGACCGGCAAGCGGAGAACATGGAAGCCGAAGTGAAGAAGGATGCGGCGCTTGGAGTGGCGGGAAAAGGCGTGGAAAGCGGCATCAGAATGGGCGCGCGGGTTCTCAGAAACATGCGGACCGGCGCCGCACTGGGCGCGGGCATGGGCACCGTCGGTGGGCTCAAAGGCGTGCTCGGCGGCGCCGCTCTCGGCGCCGCAGGTGGCGCGACGCTGGGAACGGGTATCGAGCTATACAAGGCGGGCGTGAACAGCATGAATGTCGGAAAGCTTGAAAAAACTTTGGCACGACTCAGGGAAGGGCGGGTCAGGGAGCTTGCAAAGCTCCAAGAAATTCGCGATCGGCTGAATCTCCACCGTTCATCGGAGTGAATGTCTTCCCGATCTCACGGCGCCAGAAAGGAATGTATCGTCCGAGTGCTCAGGATGGAAGTTTAGGTGCCGAGCGACAATGCTCGCGCACCTGGCTTTCCCTGAACCGAATCGCTCGCTCGCGGTCGCGCTCTATCCATCCTTGCATACGCGCGAGATCGTCTAGCAATGCCGCCTCAGCGCCGGTTCGAGCGTGCAGCCACAACAGATTGATGCTAGCAGTCCACTTTCTGTCATCTGGAAGTTCGCGACTCACGACCAGTCGAGCGAAGTCACGAATGGCTTCGGTGTGACCGCAACTGGCGGCCACGCTGAGAACAACATCGAACGGCTTGCCGGGTCGGTACCGACCTGAACGTTGAACTCTGTAGGTTTGAAACATCCCTTCGACATAGTCGACATTGATCATCGCGCGAGTTATCCGTCCGATAACGGGAAATTCTTCCTGCTTCAACAATGGTCCGCGCGCGAGAATGAAATCCAAAGTCGCCTGGAGTGCCGCCCAGTCGCGGGCCTCAAATTCGATCCGATACTCTTCGTTGGCGGCTGCGACCATGTCCGCCCAACTCAGTGGCGTCCATTGAAGGGCGATGCGCGCCCGCATCACTTCCGCCGCCAGCGGAAACTCCTTACTTGCGCGCGCAATGTCGCCCACGGCGCGCAACGCCATCACGTACTCGACCATCAGATAGCGGCCCGCGCCCTTGGCGATCGAAGCCTCGATCAGCGCGCGGCCGCGATCTTGATCCTGCGGATGGCAAGCGCCCTGGAGGCGCGAGAAGCCTTCGAACGCTTCCCGCGAACCCGGGAACCCCGCCATGTGGCGGCGCTGAGCGCGCGACTGCCAGCCGCGGCACTCGGACGCCGTCAACGGGGCCGCCTCGGTCACGTAGATCGGCCCGTCGGGCCAGTCGATCGGACGCACGTCGTAGGCGACCGCCGCCGCGCCCAGCGCCGCCAATCCCAACAACGCGTCCCACGCCCGGTTCATGGTCTCGATAATCCCGCAACCGCCCGCGTTCCGTCAACCTCGGCGTCCGGCGCGGCGGTTACGCGGCCGCGAAACGGTCCGGGTCGAATTCCGCCAGCTCGACCGGCGGCGCGCGACCCAGGCACAAAGCCGCGACCGATTTGGCGGTGACCGGCGCCAGCGTGATCCCGTCGCCTTCATGGCCGGCGGCGACGATCAGGTTCGCGACTTTTCTCGACGCGCCCAGCAGCGGCTTCTTGTCGGGCACGAAGGGCCGCAAACCGGCGAAGGCGCGCAAGATCGTGGCACCGGCGAGCGCGGGCACGCGCTTGGCGCCCTCGGCCAAAATCGCGCGATACCCGTCTTCCGACACCGAGCGGTCGTAGCCCGCGAAACGCCGCGTGTTGCCGATCAGATGCTGGCCGCTCGGCGTGGCTTCGAGGGTGAAGCCGTAGCCCATGCGGATCAGCGGATCGTCGGATTTCGCCGCGAGATCGGGGTCGAGCTTGGCGGTGAGATAGCGCGCCGACACCAGAAACCGCGAGGCGAGCGGCCGGCCGCGCGCGGTCACGAGCAATTCGCCGCGCCGAGGGATCACCGGGAGATCGAGCCCGGCGAGCGCGCCCAGATCGCGGCTCCAGATTCCTGCGCAGAACACGTAGCGCTCGGCGCGCAGCTCGATGCGCTCGCCTTCCGCGTCTTCGAGATCGGCGCGCGCGATCCGCCCGCCCGAGACGTCGAAGGCGAGGGGCTTCGTGTTCCACCAAGTCGCGACG
>JAMNXK010000473.1 GCA_023653245.1 Tagaea sp. | reverse complement strand
TCGTCAACGCGCTCACGCGCAAGATTCCGTTTTCGACGACGAGATCGCTCACCCGACGACGTTATACCCGGCGTCGACATAGTGCACGCCGCCGGTCATGCCGGCGGCGGCGTCCGACGCCAGGAATGCGGCCAGCGCGCCGATCTCCTCGATCGTCACCAGACGGCGGCCCGGGCTGTTGGCCTTGGCGCGCTCGACCAACTCGTCGAAGCGGTCGATGCCCGAGGCCGCGCGCGTCAGCAGTGGGCCCGGTGAGATCGCGTGCGCGCGGATGTTCTTGGGCCCGAGCTCGGCGGCCGCCGCGCGCACGCTGGCTTCGAGAGCGGCCTTCACCGGTCCCATCAGGTTGTAGTTCGCCACGGCTTTCTCGGCACCGTAGAAGCTGACGGTCAGCAGCGTGCCGCCGTCGCGCATCAAGGGCTCGGCGAGCTTAGCCATGCGCAAGAAGGAATGGCACGACACGTCCATCGCCATCAGGAATCCGTCGCGCGAGGAATCCACCGTGCGCGCGTGCAGATCCTCGCGTGGTGCAAAGGCGATGGAATGGAGCACGATGTCGAGCCTGCCCCACTTCGCCGCGACGGCATCGAACGCGCTTTCGAGCTGGCCCGGCTCGCGCACGTCGCACGGCACGAGCAACTCGGCGCCCATCGGTTCGGCGACGGCGCGGACATGGCGCTCGGCCTTGTCGTTCAGATAGGTGACCGCCAGCTCGGCACCGGCCGCGCGAAATGCCGCGGCGCAGCCGGCGGCGATCGAGGCCGCGTTGGCGATTCCCACGATCAACGCCTTCTTGCCGGCGAGGCTGGGGGCGAGGGCGGGGACGGGCAGAGGGGCGGGGGCGTTCATGGCGTCGGACTTTGCCTGCGATTCGTGACCGGACGAAGACGCGACGGAACGCCGCGCCTGTGAATTCGGGTTGCGTCTTTCGGACTCGATCTATAGAACCTGCGGCGGGCCAGGACCTCCCAACGGGTCCCGGACCTTCTGGAAGGAAGGACCATCCAATGAGCAAACCCGCGACGCGCCCGAATTGCGCGAACTTCTCCTCCGGCCCCTGCGCCAAGCGCCCGGGCTGGACCCTCGAAGCCCTCAAATCCGCGGCCCTTGGCCGTTCGCATCGCTCCAAGCTCGGCAAAGCCAAGCTCGCCGACACGATCCAGCGCACGCGCAAAGTGCTCGGCATCCCGGCCGACTACCGCATCGGCATCGTGCCCGCTTCGGACACGGGGGCGGTCGAAATGGCGATGTGGTCGCTCCTCGGCCCCCGGCCCGTCGATCTCCTGAGCTGGGAATCCTTCGGCGAAGGCTGGGTGACCGACGCGGTCAAGCAGCTCAAGCTCAAGGATACGCGCAATCTCAAAGCCGCCTATGGCGCGCTGCCCGATCTCAAGGCGGTGAATTTCGCGCATGACGTCGTCTTCACCTGGAACGGCACGACCTCGGGCGTGCGCGTGCCCGACGGCGATTGGATTCCCGCCGACCGCCAGGGCCTGACGCTGTGCGACGCGACCTCGGCCGCCTTCGCCATGAAGCTGCCCTGGGACAAATTGGACGTGACCACCTGGTCTTGGCAGAAGGTCCTGGGCGGCGAAGGCCAGCACGGGATGCTGGTGCTCAGCCCGCGCGCCGTCGAGCGTCTGACGACCTATACGCCGGCCTGGCCGCTGCCCAAGATTTTCCGCCTGACGCAAGGCGGCAAGCTCATCGAAGGCGTGTTCAAGGGCGAGACGATCAACACGCCCTCGATGCTCGCGGTCGAAGACGCGATCGACGGCCTCGCCTGGGCCGAATCGCTCGGCGGGCTCGACGCGCTGATCGCGCGCTCGGAGAAGAACCTCGCCGCCATCGAAGCCTGGGCCGCGCGCACGCCGTGGGTCGGGTTCTTGGCCGCGGACAAGGCGATCCGCTCGTGCACGTCGGTCTGCCTGGTCATCAAGGACCCGGCGGTGGCGGCGTTGGACGCGGAGGCCAAAGCCGCGTTCTCCAAGAAGATGGTCGCGAGCCTCGAAGCCGAGAAGGTCGCCTACGACATCGACGCCTATCGCGACGCGCCGCCCGGCTTGCGCATTTGGGCGGGTGCGACCGTCGAGACCGCCGATCTCGAGGCGCTCTTCCCCTGGCTCGACTGGGCCTTCGCCGAAGCCAAGGCTTCGCTGGTCTGATCCCGTTTTTCCTTTTCAAGGCGCCGACGGCGCCCGGAGTGTTCCCATGCCCAAAGTTCTGATTTCCGACGCCCTCAGCCCGCGCTCGGTCGAAATCTTCAAGGAGCGCGGCGTCGATGTCGATCTCAAGGTCGGCCTCAAGCCCGACGAGCTCAAAGCCATCATTGGCGAGTATGACGGGCTGGCCATCCGCTCGGCCACGAAAGTGACCAAGGAGATTCTGACGGCGGCCACGCATCTGAAGGTCCTGGGCCGTGCCGGCATCGGTGTGGACAACGTCGACATTCCCGCCGCCACCGCGCGCGGCGTGGTGGTCATGAACACGCCCTTCGGGAATTCGATCACCACCGCCGAGCACGCGATCGCGATGATGATGGCGCTCGCCCGCCAGCTGCCCGCCGCCGACAAATCCACCCAGGCCGGCAAGTGGGAGAAGAACCGCTTCATGGGCGTGGAAATCGGCGGCAAGATTCTCGGCCTGATCGGCTGCGGCAATATCGGCTCGATCGTCGCCGACCGCGCGCTCGGCCTCAAGATGAAGGTCGTCGCCTTCGATCCGTTCCTGACGCCCGAGCGGGCCAAGGATCTGGGCGTGGAGAAGGTCGAGCTCGACGCGCTGCTCGCGCGCGCGGACTTCATCACCTTGCACACGCCGCTGACCGAGCAGACCAAGAACATCCTCGACGCCAAGACCCTGGCTAAGACCAAGAAGGGCGTGCGCATCGTCAATTGCGCGCGCGGCGGCCTGATCGTGGAGGAGGATTTGAAGGCCGCTTTGGACTCGGGCCATGTAGCGGGCGCGGCCCTCGACGTGTTCCTCACCGAGCCCGCCAAGGAGAACGCGCTGTTCGGCCGCGAGGACGTGATCTGCACGCCGCATCTGGGCGCCTCGACCAGCGAAGCGCAGGAGAACGTGGCGCTGCAAGTCGCCGAGCAGATGTCCGACTTTCTGCTGACCGGGGCGGTGACCAACGCGGTCAACATGCCCTCGGTCTCGGCCGAGGACGCGCCCAAGCTCAAGCCCTACATGAAGCTCGCCACGGATCTGGGCCGCTATATGGGTCAGCTCCAGGACGAGAACATC
>JAMNXK010000472.1 GCA_023653245.1 Tagaea sp. | reverse complement strand
GAGAACCTGAGCCCGAATGGAAACGTCGAGGGCCGACGTGGCTTCGTCGGCGACGATCACGCGCGGCTTCAACGCGATCGCGCGCGCGATGCCGATGCGCTGGCGCTGCCCACCCGAGAAGGCGTGCGGATAGCGCTCGCGCCAGGCGGGCTCGATGCCCACCTGTTCGAGCAGCGCCACCACGCGCTCGTCCAGATCCTTGCCCTTGGCGATGCCGTTGACCAGCAATGGCTCGGCGACGATCTGCGCCACCGTCATGCGCGGATTGAGCGAGCCCACCGGGTCCTGGAAGATCATGCGGATTTCGCGCCGGGCCGAGCGCAGCGCGTTCTTGTCCGCCGAGACGAGATCGACGGTCGTGCCGTCGGCGCGTCGATAGCGGATCTCGCCGGCGTTGGGCTCGTAGACGCGCAACAGGCAGCGGCCCATCGTGGTCTTGCCCGAGCCCGACTCCCCGACGATGCCAAGCGTTTCGCCCGGCCGCACCGACAGCGACACGCCATCGACCGCCTTGGTCAGGCCCGCCCCTTTGCCGAAATGCATGGAGAGATCGCGCACCTCGATCACCGGCGGCGCGTCCGCGGGTGCGGGCGGCCGCGCGAGGCGGATCTCGGCCTTGCTTTCGAGCTTCAGGACCGAGCCGATCAGCATGCGCGTGTAGTCGTCCCGCGGCGCGTGGAAGATCGTCTCCACGGGGCCGCGCTCCATCGCCTTGCCGCGATACATGACCAGCACTTCGTCGGCGATCTCGGCGACCACGCCCATGTCGTGGGTGATGAACAGCACGGCCATCCCGAAGCGCGTCTGCAGGCGCTTGATGAGATCGAGGATCTCGGCTTGCGTGGTCACGTCGAGTGCGGTCGTCGGCTCGTCGGCGATCAGCAGCGACGGATCGCAGGCCAGCGCCATGGCGATCATCGCGCGCTGGCGCATGCCGCCCGAGAATTCGAACGTGTAGCGGTCGATGGCGCGCGCGGGATTGGGGATCTCGACCTGGGTCAGCAGCTCGATCGTGCGTTCGCGCGCGGCCTTCTTGTCGAGCCCGCGATGCAGGCGCAACACCTCGACGATCTGATCGCCCACCGTGTGCACGGGCGAGAGCGAGGACATCGGCTCCTGGAAGATCATCGCGATTTCGGCCCCGCGCACGGCGCGGATCTCGCGGCCGCGCGGATGGAGCACTGCGAGATCCACGCTCGTGCCGTCGGGCCGGTTGAGCACCATGGCACCCGACACGATGCGGCCCGGCGCATCGACGATCTGCAGGATCGAGCGCGCGGTCACGCTCTTGCCCGAGCCGCTTTCGCCGACAACGCACAGCGTCTTGCCGCGCTTGACCTGGAAGGATACGCCGTCGACGGCCTTCACGATCCCCGTGCGCGTGGCGAAATGCGTGACCAGGTCGCGCACGTCCAGAACGATTTCGGGCGGGTTGGGTGCCGTCATTTGTTGTACGGATCGGCCGCGTCGCGCAGGCCGTCGCCGAGGAAATTGAGCGCCATCACCGCGATCACCACCGCCGCACCGGGTGCGAACAGCCACGGCGCGGTGGCGATCGAGCGGATGTTCTGCGCCTCGCGCAGGAGCACGCCCCAGGAGATCGTCGGCGGCTGCAGGCCGAGACCGAGGAAGGACAGCGATGTCTCGGCCAGGATCATCGCCGGGATCGCCAGCGTGATGCTGGCGATGATGTGGCTCATGAAGCTCGGCAGCATGTGGCGGAAGATGATCCGCCCTTCCGACGCGCCGTCGAGCCGCGCTGCGACCACGAATTCCTCGGTGCGCAAGGACAGGAACCGGCCGCGCACCACGCGCGCGAGCTGCGCCCAGCCGGTGAGCGACAAGATCAGCGTGATGGTGAAGTACTGCCAGACCGCCGGCCAGTCCTGCGGCAACGCGGCCGCCAGCGCCAGCCAGATCGGAATCGCCGGCAGCGACAGCACGAATTCGATCACGCGCTGGATCGCGAAATCCGCCTTGCCGCCGTAATAGCCCGAGATGCCGCCGAGCACGACGCCGATGGTCAGCGACAGGAACACGCCCATCAAGCCGACCGACAGCGAGATCTGCGCGCCCTGCACGATGCGCGAGTAGACGCAGCGCCCGAGCCGGTCCGCCCCGAGCGGGAACAGCGGCTGGCGCGCCTCGCCCGAGGCGAAGAGATGGATGTTCGTCTCGAACAGGCCGAACACACGATAGGTGTAGCCGCGCCCGAAGAGCTGGAGCGGGATCTTGCGCGTCGGGTCCTCGACATAGACCGCCGCCAAGGTCGTCGGATCGCGCTGCAGGCGATAGGGATGGATATAGGGCCGGAAGGTCCAGCCGCCGTCTTCGGCCGTGTCGAAGAAATGCAAGGGCTGCGGCGGGTGATAGGCCGCGCGCGCGTTCTGCATCACCGGATCGTTGACCGCGAAGAACCCCGGCACGGCCGCGACGACGTAAAGCGCCACCACGATCACGAGCCCGACCATGGCGAGGTGGTGGCGGCGGAACGCCCACCACACGAGCTGCCATTGCGAGGCGACGGCCAGCCGCTTGTCGTTCGCGGCGTCGGGCTGGATTTCGGTCGTGGCGGTCATTCGAGGCGGATGCGCGGATCGACCAGCGCCAAAAGAATGTCGCTGACGAGCGCGCCCACGAGCGTCAAGGCGCAGATCATCAGCACGAACGCGCCGGCCAGATACATGTCCTGGCTCATCAGCGATTGCAGCAGCATCGGCCCGGCGGTGGGCAGGCTCAGCACGATCGCCACCACGATCGAGCCCGAAACGAGATTGGGCAGCAGCCACGCGATGGTCGAGATGAACGGGTTGAGGGCGACGCGCAGCGGATACTTCACCAGCAGCGCGAATTCCGACAGGCCCTTGGCGCGCGCCGTCGTCACGTAAGGCTTGTTGAGCTCGTCGAGCATGTTCGCGCGCATCACGCGGATCAAACTCGCCGTGCCCGACACCGCGAGGATGGCGACCGGCACCCATAGATGGGAGAGCAGATCGAGCACCTTCGCGAAGCTCCACGGCGCGTTGACGAAGGGCTCGGAGAACAATCCGCCGACGTCCTGGCCGAGCTTCACGGCGGCGAAGTACATGAGCAGCAAAGCGAGCAGGAAACTCGGCACGGCCAGGCCGAGGAAGGAGAAGAACGTCGCCGCGTAGTCGCCGATCGAGTATTTGCGCACGGCCGAATAGACGCCGATGGGCAACGCGATCCCCCAGGTGGCGATCAGCGTCGACAAGGTGAGCGTGAGGGTGAG
>JAMNXK010000032.1 GCA_023653245.1 Tagaea sp. | reverse complement strand
TTTGTCCTTCGTGCTCGGAGCGGCGACGTGGCTGGTGCTGGCCCTCGCCCGCCAAGCCGCCGGCTCGACCGTGGCGGCCGCGGCATGACGCGCCGGGGACCCGCCTTCTGGGCGCAGCTCGCCTTCGCGATGCTGGTCTGCGCGTTCCTGATCGTGCCGGTTTTCCTGTCCGTGCTCGCGGGCGTGACGGAGAACTACTTCGTCGGTGCCGCGAGCGGCCTCACCTGGCGCTGGGTGACGCAAGTGTGGAGCGGCTATTCGGGCACGGTGTTCTTGTCGCTGCGGATCGCGCTCGCTTGTTTGATCTGCACGCTTCTGCTCGGCGTGCCGCTCGCTTACGTGCTGGCGCGCAGCGGCGGCAAGCTCGCCCGCACGCTGGAGGAGATGCTGATGATGCCCGTGGCGGTGCCCGGCATCGCGACCGCCTTGGGCTTGATCGTGATCTACGGTGCCGTCCCCGGCTTCCGCTCGTCGTGGCTGTTCATCCTGGTCGGCCACGTGCTGTTCACCTTGCCGTTCATGGTGCGCGCCACGCTCGCCACGATGCTGGCCATCGATCTGCGCACGCTGGAAGAAGCCGCGCGCGCTTTGGGGGCGGGCTTCGTCCGGCGCTTCTTCGGCGTCGTCCTGCCCAACGCGGCCCCCGGAATCCTCGCGGGCGCCTTGATGGTCGTCACGCTGTCGCTGGGCGAGTTCAACATGACCTTGCTGCTGCACACGCCCTTCACGCGCACGCTGCCGGTGGGCCTCGCCGACGCCTATGCGAGTTTGCGCATCGAGGTGGGCAGCGCCTACACGCTGATTTTCCTCGCCATGATCGTGCCGCTGCTGACCGCCATGCAATGGGCCGCCAAGCCCCGCGAACCCAAGAAGATCGCCGAGGACCCGTCATGAGCGTCGCCATCCGTCTTGCGAATTGCGCCAAGACTTTTCCCGACGGCACGCGCGCACTCGCCCCGCTCGATCTCGACGTCGCCCCGGGCGAGACCTTGGCCGTGCTCGGGCCGTCGGGCTGCGGCAAGACGACCGCACTCAGGATCGTCGCGGGTCTCGATTTTCCCGATCCGGGCGGGAAGGTCCTGATCGACGGCGAGGACGTGACCGATCTGCCGATCGAGAAGCGCAATGTGGGCATGGTGTTCCAAAGCTACGCGCTGTTCCCGAACATGAGCGTGGCGCAGAACGTCGCCTATGGTCTCAAGGTCCGGCGCCGCCCGTCGGCCGAGATCGCCGCGCGGGTGCGCGAGATGCTGGCGATGACCAGGCTCGAAGACCTCGCCCAGCGGCGCGTCGATCAGCTCTCGGGCGGGCAGCGCCAGCGCGTGGCGCTGGCGCGCGCGATCGCCCCGGCCCCGCGCATTCTGCTGCTCGACGAGCCGCTGACGGCACTCGACGCCAAGCTGCGCGATCGCTTGCGCGCGGATATCGACCGGCTGCTGCGAAGCCTGGGCATCACCGCGATCTACGTGACCCACGACCAGGCCGAGGCGATGGCGCTGGGCGATCGCGTGGTGGTGATGGACAAGGGCCGGGTCGCGCAGATCGGCCGGCCGGCCGACATCTACGAAAATCCGCGCGACGAGTTCGTCGCCGGCTTCGTGGGCACCACCAACCGGCTGGACGGCCGGCTGTTCCGGCCCGAAGCGGTCCGCGCCGACCCGGCCGGCCCGCATGCGGGCCGCGTGGTTTCGGCGTTTTATCTCGGCGACCGGCGGCGTATCGTCATCGACGTCGCCGGGGCGAACGTGATCGCCGAAGTGCCGGTCGCCATCCAGCTGGCGCCCGGCGCCGATTTCCGCTTCGCCATCGACCGCTATATCGAGATCGCCCGTCCATGCTGATCGCCCAAATCACCGACCCCCATATCCTGGAAGAAGGCCGCCTGTTCAAAGGCCGCGTCGATACGGCCGCGTGGCTCGCGCGCGCGGTCGATGCGTTGAACGCCTTCCGGCCCGCGATCGACGCCGTGCTGCTGACCGGCGACTGCGTCGACGAAGGGGCGCCCGCGCAATACGCGAATCTTGGACGTATCGTCGCCAAGCTGCGCATGCCGCTTTTCGCCATCCCCGGCAATCACGATTCGCGCGCGGCCTTTCTCGAATGCTTTCCCGAGATGGCGCGGCGCAAGGGCGCCTTCCCCTTCGTGCAATACGCGGTCGACGAGTTCCCGGCCCGACTCGTCGCCCTCGACACGCTCGACGAGGGTAAGCCGGCGGGGCTGCTCTGCGCCGATCGCCTCGCGTGGCTCGACCGCGCTCTCGCCGAGGCGCCCGCCAAGCCCACGCTCGTCTTCCTCCACCATCCGCCTTTCGTCACCGGCCTGCCGGAGATGGACGCGCAAAGCCTGGCGGCTCCGGAAGCGCTCGCCGCGATTTTGGCCCGGCATCCTCAAGTCGGGCGCGTCGCCGCGGGCCATCTGCATCGCGCCATCGACGCCCAAGTCGCGCACGCGATCGCGTCGTGCGCGCCGGCGACCGCCCACCAGGTCGGGCTGGCGATGGAAGGCGGCACGCGCTTCGGCTTCACGCTGGAACAGCCGGGATTCCGGCTGTTCGACTGGCACGCGGCCGCGGGCTGGCGCAGCCATCTTGCGACCCATGCCCCGTTCGAAGGGCCTTATTCCTGGCGCGACGGGGCGGCGCTGACGGGCTCTTGAGCCCTTCGCGAACGGCGCCTATATAGCCCCCGCCACACGGGGACACGCCATGATCCAAGAAGCCGAAACCCACGAATTCCAGGCCGAAGTCGGCCGCCTGCTCGATATCGTCGCCCACTCGCTCTACTCGGAGCGCCGGGTCTTCCTGCGCGAGCTGATCTCCAACGCCTCGGACGCGTGCGACAAGCTGCGCTTCCTCGCCGCGCAAGACGAGAAGCTCGCCGCCGAGGGCGTCGATTTCGCCATCGAGCTCGTCCTCGACAAGGCGGCGGGCACGCTGACGATTTGCGACAACGGCATCGGCATGGATCGCGAGGACCTGATCTCGCATCTGGGGACGATCGCGCGCTCGGGCACGGCGGCCTTCGTCAAGGCGCTGGCGGAGAGCCAGCGCAAGGATGTTTCGGCCATCGGCCAGTTCGGCGTCGGCTTCTATTCGGCCTTCATGGTCGCCGACAAGGTGAGCGTCACCACCCGCAAGGCCGGCGGCGACACCGCCTGGCGCTGGGAGTCGGACGGCAAAGGCAAATACGAGATCGCACCCGCGACGCGCGCCGCGCGCGGCACGGATATCGCGCTGCATCTCAAGGACGACGCCAAGGAATTCCTCGAGGAAGCCACGCTCGAAGACGTCGTCAAGCGCTACTCCGACCATATCGCGCTGCCGATCAAGCTCGCGGGACGGACGCTCAATCGCGCTTCGGCGCCCTGGACGCGCGCCAAGGCCGACGTGACCGAGGAGCAGCACAAGGAATTCTATCGTCACGTCGCCCACGCCTATGACGAGCCGTGGGCGGCGCTGCATTGGCGGGCTGAAGGCAAGATCGAGTATTCGGCGCTGCTTTACGTGCCCGGCGCGCGCACGCCCGATCTGTTCCATCCCGACCGCAAGCACGGCACCAAGCTTTACGTGCGCCGCGTGTTCGTGAACGAGGCGCCCGAGGGGCTGGTGCCGCGGTACTTGCGCTTCCTGCGCGGCGTGGTCGATTCCGAGGATCTGCCGCTCAACGTCTCGCGTGAGATGCTGCAGAACAACCCGATCCTGACGTTGATCCGCCAGGGCGTCACCGCGCGCGTGCTGTCCGAACTCGAAAAGAAGGCCAAGGACCCGGCCGACTACGCCAAATTCTGGGAGAGTTTCGGCGAAGCGTTGAAGGAAGGGATTTTCGAGGACAAGGCGCATGGCCAACGCGTGCTCGCTTTGGCGCGCTTCCGCACCAGCGCGCATCCCGAGGGCTGGGTGTCGCTCGCCGAGTACGCGTCGCGCATGAAGCCCGGCCAAGACGCGATCCACTACATCGCCGGCGACGATCCCAAGACGATCGCCAAGTCCCCCCATCTCGAAGGCTTCGTGAAGAAGGGTGTGGAGGTGCTGCTGCTCGCCGATCCTGTCGACGAATTCTGGGTCGCGCAGACCGACGCGTTCGAGGGCAAGAAGTTCAAATCGGTGACGCGCGGCGGGGCCGATCTCGACAAGATCGCCGCCGAGGAAAACAAGGACGAAGCCAAGCCCGACAACTCGGCCGAAGCGGCACCGCTGATCGCGCTGTTCCGCCTGGCGCTGGGCGAGCAGGTCAAAGACGTGCGCGCCTCGCAGCGTCTGGCCGAGAGTGCCGTCTGCCTGGTCGCCGACGACAGCGATCTGGATATCCATCTCGAACGCATGCTGCGCCAGCACAAGCAGTTCTCGGGGCTTTCCAAGCGCATCCTGGAGATCAATCCCGAGCACGCGACGATCAAGGCGCTGGGGGCCGCCCTCGCCAAGGCCGGGAACGACACGTCCGTGCAAGCGCGCCTGTCGGAGGCCGCCAAGCTGCTGCACGACCAGGCGCGCATCGTGGAAGGCGACAAGCTCGACGATCCCGCCGCCTTCGCCGCCCGCCTCGCCCGCGCGCTGGCCGGGGGGTTCGGGGGCTGACCCGCGATCCCATTTGACGACCCGGGGGGTGTGGCGCCATTTTCCCGCCATGCCCCCCGTTCTCGAAGCGACCTCGCCCTTCCCTTCCCATTGCCCGACCCGCGCCGACGCCAAGGCGATGGACGCGGCCGATCCGCTCGCCGAAACGCGCGCGCTGTTCCATTTGCCGCCGGGGGCGATCTATCTCGACGGGAACTCGCTGGGCGCCATGCCGCGCGCCACGCCCGAGCGCGTGGCCGAGTTGCTGCGCGAGCAATGGGGCCGCGATCTGATCGCGTCGTGGAACAAGCATGGCTGGATGGCGATGTCCGCCCGCCTGGGCGACAAGATCGCCCGGCTGATCGGGGCCGCACCCGGTACGGTCGTCGTGGGCGATTCGACCTCGATCAATCTGTTCAAGGCGCTGGCGGCGGCGTTGGCCGCGGCGCCCGGGCGCAAGACGATCCTGTCCGAGCGCGGCAATTTCCCGACCGATCTTTACATGGCCGAAGGTCTCGCGGCCCTGCTGAACCAAGGCCATCGCCTGAAGCTGGTCGATTCGGCCGGCGACCTGCCCGCCGCGCTCGATTCCGACACCGCCGCGATGCTGCTCACCCATGTCGACTACAAATCGGGCGCGATGCACGACATGGCCGCCCTCACCGCCACGGCGCACGCCGCCGGCGCGCGGACGATTTGGGACTTGGCGCATTCGGCCGGCGCCGTCCCGCTCGATCTGGAATCCGCGCGGGCGGATTACGCGGTGGGCTGCGGCTACAAATATCTGAACGGCGGGCCGGGCGCGCCGGCGTTCTTGTATGTCGCCGGGCGCCATCACGAGAGCTTCCGCCAGCCGCTGCAAGGCTGGCTGGGCCATGCCAGCCCCTTCGCGTTCGAAGCGAGCTACCGCCCGGCGACGGGAATCGCTTCGGCCGTGGTCGGCTCGCCGCCGATCGTCGCGATGACCGCACTCGAAGCCGGCGTCGATATCTTCCTGCGCCAGGACATGGCCGCCATCCGCGCCAAGTCCGAAGCGCTGACCGAGATCTTCCGCACATTGGTGATGTCGCGCGGGGCCGAGCTCGGCATCGCTTGCGCCACGCCCGCCGCCCCCGAGGCGCGCGGCAGCCAGATCTCGTTCCGCCATCCCAAGGCCTACGAGATCGTGCAGGCCTTGATCGCGCGCGGCGTGACCGGGGATTTCCGCGCGCCCGATATCCTGCGCTTCGGCTTCACGCCGCTGTATCTGCGCTATGTCGACGCGTGGGACGCGGCGGCGCATCTGGTCGATACGGTCGAATCGCGCGCCTTCGAAGAACCGCGCTACGCCGTGCGCCAGGCGGTCACGTAAGCGGAATGCCGCGCCGCAGCTTGGCGGCGCGCACGGTGTTTTCCAGCAAGCACGCGATGGTCATCGGGCCGACGCCGCCGGGTACGGGCGTGATCGCGCCGGCGATTTCCGACGCGCCGGCGAAATCGACGTCGCCGACGAGGCGCCCCTTTCCGTCCGGTGTGGGCAGGCGGTTGATGCCCACATCGATCACGATCGCACCCGGCTTGATCCAGTCGCGCGTCACCATTTCCGCGCGGCCGACGGCGGCGATTAGGATATCCGCCTCGCGCGCGACGGCCGGAAGGTCCGCAGTCTTCGAATGCGCGATGGTGACCGTGCAATCGGCGGCGAGCAGCAGCTGGGCCATCGGCTTGCCGACGATGTTCGAGCGGCCGAGCACGACCGCGCGCTTGCCCGCGAGCTTGGGCTCGACCGCGCGGATGAGGCGCATCGCGCCCCACGGCGTGCAGGGCACCAGAGCCGGGCGGCCGACGGCGAGCTTGCCGGCGTTGATCGGATGGAACCCGTCGACGTCCTTGTCGGGGCGGATCGCGTCGAGCACCGCGCTCGCGTCGATGGATGCGGGCAGCGGCAGCTGCACGAGAATGCCGTCGACCGCCTCGTCGGCGTTCATGCGCGCGATCAGATCGAGCAGCTCGCTTTGCGTGGCATTCGCCGGCAGACGATGCTCGAAGCTTTTCATGCCCGCATCGAGCGTCGCCTTGCCCTTCGCGCGCACATAGACGTGGCTGGCCGGATCATCGCCGACCAGCACGACCGCGAGCCCGGGCGTGACCTTGTGCCCTTCCTCGAGCTCGTCGACGTCGAGGGCGACGGCCGCGCGCAAATCGGCGGCGATCTTCTTGCCGTCGATGAGGCGCGCGCTCACAGCCAGTATTCGTGGATCAGATTGCGCGCGAAGATGAGCAGCAGGATCAGCAGAATCGGCGAGACGTCGATGCCGCCGATGTAAGGCACGAAACGGCGGATGGGCCGCAAGGCCGGCTCGGTCACGCGGTACAGAAAATCGCCGATCCGATCGACGACCGAGTTGCGCGCGTTCAGAACGTTGAAGGCGATCAGCCAGGAGAAGATCGCCGACGCGATCAGCACCCAGATGTAAATCGAGATCGCGGTGACGATCAGGGTGCCCAAGGACTGCATCGCTTCCTCTCCGTCCCGTGCTTCGACGGCGCACCGTACCGAACCGGCCAAACCCATGCAAGTCCAGGCGAATCCGTCCCTTGACTTGGACGGGGGGTGCCGACATTATCGCGCGCCATTCGGGCGGCCGGGGCCGTAGCTCAGCTGGGAGAGCGCCTCGTTCGCAATGAGGAGGTCGTCGGTTCGATCCCGATCGGCTCCACCACCCCGCCCCCGAATCGCGTTATGTTGCGCGCCGCATGAGCGCCGAACTCCTCGCCTCGATCGAACATGTGGGCCTGCGCGGCCTGTTCCGCTATTGGCTGCGCCACGCGCCGCGGGAAGGCATTCCCGTTGCCAAGACCTTCGGCATCGAAGGCCTGGCCGATTGGGCGCGCAATCTCATCGTCATCGAGGTCCGCGCGGGCAGCAATTTCCGCTACGGCTTCTACGGCACCTCGTTCCGCAAGGCGTTCGGCGTGGACATGACGGGCGCCGAGGTCGATCAGCTGCCGCCCGAGCAAGCCTCGCTGCTGCGCGCCGAATACCGGCTGGTGCGGCGTACGCAACGCCCCTATTGGCGCGTCTATGCGGCCTGGTTCGGCAAGACCGACGAGCCGCAGACCTGGGAGCGGCTGTCCTTGCCGCTCGCCGGCCCCAAGGGCGAGGTGCGTTTCATCTTGGCGGCGGCCTACCGCGTCGATCGGGGTGCGAAGGGCTGAGCTACTCCGCGCGCCGCAGCGCCTCGATGCGCCGCGTCAAATCCGCGCGCGCGGGCGAGTCGGCCGGGATCGCGGCCAAGAGCCGCTGCCACAGCGCCGTCGCGGCCAGGCGGTTGCCGGCCAGCGCTTCTTCTTGGCCGGCGAGCCACAAGGCGGTCGGGTTGGTGGGCTCGAGATCGAGCAGCCGTGCGATGGCCGCGCGCCCCGGCTCGGGCAAGCGCTCGGTTTCGGGCACCAGATCGAGCAGCGCATCCGCGTAATCGGCGAGCACGTCGGGCCGGTCGGGCACGATCGCCGCCGTGCGCGCATAGGCGGTCAGCGCTTTTTCGCCTTCGCCCAGCACGCGCCAGGCGCGCGCCAGACGCCGCCAGCCGTCGAGATCGTCGGGCTGCGTTTCGAGGCGGGCCGCCAATCCTTCGACCATCGTGCGGATCGCGGCGGCGCGCGCATCGGCGGGCAAGGCGGCGACCGCTTCGCCGCCGGGCGGGACGATCGCGGGCGGGCCGAGCGTGACTTCCGCGCGCGGATTGCCGGGCGAGGCGCGCAAGGTCCGCGGATCGATGCGCGCCTCGCGCGCCGCCTCGTCCAGGCGCGCGCGCACCGGCCCGACCCAGGGCGCGTCTGGCGGCGAGGCGGCGAGCAGATCGAACCAGGCTTGCACGGCTTCGCGCGCGCGGCCGGCTTGGAGCTTGGCCAAAGCCGCGTAGTAGCGCGCGCGCGGATCGCCGGGACTGGCGGCCAGCACGCGCGCGAAGGCGCGCTCGGCCTCGGGCGTGACGGTGCCGTTGGCGGCGGCGACCGCCGCCTCGCCCAAGGATCCGGCGATCTCCGGCGGGCCGCCGGACAGCTCGTCGGCCTTGCGCCACGCGGCGAGCGCTTCGCCGGGCAGATTCAAGGCTTGGCTGGCTTGCGCCAAGCGCACCCAGGCTTCGAGATCGTTGGGATCGCGCGCGGCGCGCTCGCGCATCGCGCGCGCGAAATCGGCGATCCGGCGCAGCTCGAGTTCGCCCTCGCTCGGGCCTTGCAGACGCCGCTCGGCCAGCGGCTGGTTGGGCTCGGCGGGCGAGCCGCGATCCGCGTAGATCGCCAGGCCCGCGAGCGGCAGCGCGATGCCCAGTGCCAGCGCCGCCTTGCGCCAGAGCGGTGCGGCGACCGGCACTTCGCGCGCTTCGTCGGACGCGGCGATCAAGCGCCGGCCGATTTCCGCGCGCGCGGCCTTGGCTTCCGCCTCGCCGATCTGGCCGCGCGCGAGATCGCGATCCACCTCGGTCAACTGGTCGCGATAGATCTCCATGTCGTAGTCGGCGCGCGCGCGCGCTTGCGCGCCGGGACGCAAGATCGGCCACAGCAGATAGGCCGAGGTCGCCGCCGTCAGCGCGATCGCGAGAATCCAGATCATTCGCGCCGCTCCATCAGATCGCGCAGGCGCTTTTCTTCCGCTTCGCTCAACGCGGCGGGGGCCGCGACGGGCCGGCGGCGGCGCAGATAGACGATCGCCCCCAGGGCGCCCGCGGCCAGCACCGCGAACGGGCCGAACCACAGCACCCAGGTATCCGCGCGCATCGGCGGGCGCAGCAGCACGTAATCGCCATAGCGCCGCACGACGAATTCCAGCACCGCCTTGTCGCTATCCCCGGCGCTCAGGCGTTCGCGCACGATCTTGCGCAGATCGGCGGCGAGCGGCGCGTTGGAATCGTCGATCGACTGGTTCTGGCAGACTTGGCAGCGCAGCTCCAAGCTCAGCGCGCGCGCGCGCGCTTCGAGTGCCGGGTCCGCCAGGCGCTCGTGCGGCAGCACGGCCCAGGCCGGCGCCGCGAAAATCAGGAACAGGACGAGCAGCGTTCTCACGAAGCGCGCTTCAGCCGCTCGATCAGCGGCAGGATATCGCGGTTGAGCACGTCGGGCGTGATCGGGCCGACATGCTTGAAGCGGATCGTGCCCGCGCGATCGATCACGAAGGTCTCGGGCACGCCATACACGCCCCAATCGATCGACACGCGGCCGTCGAAATCCCAGCCGATCGCGGCATAGGGATTGCCGAGCTCGGCCAGCCAGGCGCGCGAATCCTCGGCCTTGTCCTTGTAGGAAATCCCGTGGATTCGAACAGACCCTTCGCGCGCCAAGCGCATGAAGATCGGATGCTCGACCTTGCACGGCAGGCACCACGAGGCGAAGACGTTGACCAGCGCCACCTCGCCCTTGATCGCCGCCGAGGCGAGCGCGGGCCGGCCGGATCCGGCGAGTTCCGGCAACGCGAAGTCGGGTATCGGCCGGTCGATCAGCGCCGAGGGAATCTTGGAAGGGTCGCGCGTCAGACCCCAGCCGAAATACCCGGCCAAGCCCAAGAACAACGCCAGCGGCAGGAAATACAGCGCGCGCTTCATTCGGCCGCCGCCGGAAGCGCGCCGCCCGCGGCCGCGCGTTTGGGCGCGCCGACGCGATGGCGCCGGTCGGTGAGCGACACGATTCCGCCCAGCACCATCGTCATCGCGCCGATCCAAATCCACGGCACCAGCGGATTGTGATAGACGCGCGCGGTCCACGGCGTGTCGCTGCCCGCCATCACCAGGAAGGCGGGCGCGCCCGGGGCACCCGGCTGCCCGTCGGACGCCGGATCGCCGATCGTGGCGTAAAGATCGGCCAATATATTGGTGCGGATGGAGGCCTCGGTCGTGGTCGTGCCGGTCACGGGGAATAACCGCTTCTCGGGCGTCATCACCGTATAGAGCCGCTCGCCCTTGTAGACCTCGAACGTGCCGCGCGTGGCGAGATAGTTCGGGCCCTCGCCGCGCTCGGTGCCCTTGAACACGAAAGTATAGCCCGCGAGATCGAACGTATCGCCGGGCTTGACCATGCGGATCATCTCGCTCTGCCAGGCGGTCGAGCCGGTGATGCCGAGCACCATCAGCCCGACGCCGGCATGGGCGATGGTCATGCCCCAGGACGCGCGCGGCAAATTGGCGGCACGGCTCCACACCGTGGACAACGGCGCGCGGAACAGTTTCACGCGCTCGGCCCAGTCGAGCCAGGCGCCGAAGAACAGCCACGCCGCCAAGCCGATGGCCAAGGCCGCCAGCACGCTGCGCCCGTGATCGAACCACAGCGTGGCGAGGATCGCGGCCAGCGACAGCGCCATGGCCAAGCGCAGACGCTGCAGCGCGGCCCCCAGATCGGCGCGCTTCCAGCCCATCAGCGGCCCGAAGGACACGGCGAGCAGCAGCGGCACCATCAAGGGCACGAAGGTCGCGTTGAAGAAGGGCGGGCCCACCGAGAC
>JAMNXK010000031.1 GCA_023653245.1 Tagaea sp. | reverse complement strand
TCGGCAACGCGGTCAAGTTCACCGAGAACGGCCGCGTCGACGTGCGCCTGTCCGCCGCGCGCGAGGCCGACGGGCGCTGGAAGCTGACGGGCGAAATCGCCGACACGGGCATCGGCATGGACGCGGCGACGCTGGCGCGGCTGTTCTCGCCCTTCTATCAGGCCGACATTTCGACCACGCGCAAGCGCGGCGGCACGGGTCTGGGCCTGGCGATCTGCAAGCGCTTGGCCGCGGCCATGGACGGCGGGATCGAAGCGGCGAGCACGCCCAAGGCGGGCAGCACGTTCCGCTTCTGGATCCGCGCCGGATCGGCGTGACGCGTCACTGCGCGCGCAGCTGGCGCAGCGCGGTGGCCCAATCCTCGATGTGATAGCTGCGCACGATGCGCCCGTTCTCCACCGTGTGGATGTCGATCGACATGATGTCGAAGCGCTTGCCGGCGGGCTCGACGCCGAAGAACGGGCGGACGGGCGTGGCTTGCGCGCGGCCGCGCACGACGTAGCGATTGCCTTGCTGGAGGATCTCGATGATCTCCCAGCGCATGTCGGGCAGCACGGACGCGAAGCCGCCCATCTGGGCGACGAACTCGGCGCGCGTCTTGTTGCGCCCGGAATAGTCGCCCACGCTCTCCCAATTCGGCGCCAGCACGCGCTCGGCGCGCTGGGCGAGATCGGCGGACCCGGCGCCGTTGATCACCTGGGTATAGAACGCCTCGACGGCCACGCGGTCGGCGTTCTGGGCGCGGGCGGCGGGCGAAACGGCGAGGACGAGGGCGGCGGAAAGGATCGCGGCTTTGAGCATGTTCGATCTCCTTGTCGGAATGTGGCGCGCGCCATCTGGTCATGGCCCAAATTGTACGTAAAATACGAACTTACAAACGATATGTTCGTTTTTACCGAACGATAGGAGCGTCATGGCCGCCCGGGATTTCCGCCTGCTCGCCTATTTCGTCGAGATCGTCGATGCGGGCGGTTTGCGCGCCGCGGCGCGCCGGCTGTCGCTGTCGCCGCCGGTGCTGAGCGCGGCGCTGGCGGATCTGGAGGCGATCACCAAGACGACGCTGCTGCGGCGCGGGCGACGGGGCGTCGAGCCGACGCCGGCGGGCCGCGCGCTGCACGCCGAGGCCGCGGCGATGGCCTCGCTCGGGCCGCGCGGCGCGGCGCCCAAGGGCGAGTTGCGCGTGACGCTGCCCTCCGAACTCTGCGTGGCGTGGCTGCCCGCGCGCTTGCGCGCGTTCGAGCGCGCCTGTCCGGGCGTGCGCGTGACCTTGGAGGCGAGCGACGTGCCGGTCGATCTGGCGCGCAGCGCGTGCGAGCTCGCGTTGCGCGCTTCCTTCGTGCCGCCCGACGGATCGTTACCGCCGGCCGGTCTCGCGGTTCTGCCTTTGGAACTGGTCGCCGCCCCGGCGCTGTTGCGCGGCCTGTCGCGCGACCCCGCCGCCCGGCTCGCGGCGATCCCCATGATCGTGCTGGCGGGCGCGCGGCGCGACGCGGCGATCTCCGCGCGCGGCCGGACGGGCGCGACGCTGCGCGCCACGCCCCCAACGCGCATGATCGTCGACAATGGCGTGGTGGCGAAGGAACTCGCCGCCCAGGGCATGGGGGCGGCGCTGGCGATCGGCGCGGCGGTCGCGGGCGATCTGCGCGCGGGACGTCTGGCGCGCGTTCTGCCGGGCCATGGCTTCGGCGCCGTCGCGGTGCGCGCGCTGGTGCGCGATCGCTATCCTTCGGCGCCGGCGCGCGCGTTTCTCGATTTTCTCGCGCGTCAGGGGACGGCGCGCAGCGCTTCCTTGGCCTTGGCCGCGAGCTGATCGAGGCTGAAGGGTTTGGGCAGGAACAGCACGTTCTCGAAGCCTTCGAGATTCTGGCGGAATTGCTCCTCGGCGTAGCCGGAAATGCACACGACCTTGAGCGCGGGGAACAGCTTGCGCGCCTCGCGGATCAACGTCGTGCCGTCCATCTGGGGCATGACCACGTCGGTGATCAGCAGATCGATCTCGGCGCCCATTTCGCGGACGATGTCGAGGGCCGCGTCGCCGGTCTTGGCCTCGACCACCTTGTAGCCCTTGTTGCGCAAGGCGCGCGCGCCGAACAGGCGCACCGCGTCCTCGTCCTCGACCAGCAGAACGGTGCCCGCACCGGTCAGGTCGCGCTTGCGCGCGGGCTCGGCCGCGCCGGCCTGCCCGCCCGCGGGCCCCGTCCAGCGCGGCAGCAGCAAGGTGAAAATCGAGCCCTTGCCCGGTTTGGTGTCGACCAGCACGAATCCGCCGGTCTGCCGCACGATGCCGTAGACCGTCGACAGGCCCAGCCCGGTGCCCGAGCCCACCGCCTTGGTCGAGAAGAACGGCTCGAAAATCCGCCCGACGATCTCGGGCGGAATGCCGGTGCCCGTGTCTTCGACGTCGATGCGCACGTAGTCGCCGGCGGGAATTTCCTCGTCGCCGTGGCGCTCGGCGCGCGCGCGCCCCGCGTTGGACGTGCGGATGGTCAGCGTGCCGCCCTGGGGCATGGCGTCGCGCGCGTTGACGGCCAGGTTGATGATCACCTGTTCGAGCTGGCCTTGATCGACGCGCACCGGCCAGGGATCGCGCGCGTGCACGACCTCCAGCTCGATGGCCGCGCCGATGAGCCGGCGCAGCAGATGCGAAAGCTCGGTCAGCGCTTCGCTCGCGTCCAGGACCTTGGGCTGGAGCGTCTGCTGGCGCGAGAAGGCCAGCAGCTGGCGCACGAGATTGGCGGCCCGGTTGGCGTTCTGGCGGATCTGCATGATGTCGGCGAAGGAGGAATCGCCGGGCTGGTGGCGCAGCAGCAGCAGGTCGCAAAAGCCGATCATCGCGGTCAGCAGGTTGTTGAAATCGTGCGCGACGCCGCCCGCGAGTTGACCCACCGCCTGCATTTTTTGGGATTGCGCGAATTGGGACTCCAATCTTCTCTGCTCGGTCACGTCGAGGAAGTGCAGGATCGTCGCCCCTTCCGCCCCGGCGACGTCGTCGAGCGGACGGGCGAACACCGCGACCGACGTCTCCGCGCCCGTGCCCGCGCGCAATCGCAATCCCAGGCGGTCGGGCGCGTCGCGCGCGCCGGACTCGGCGGCGAGCTTGCGCAAACCGCTCAGCAGATCGCCGCGATCCTCCGGCACGACGAAATCGGCCAGCATCCGGCCGACCGCCGCTTCGCGGTCGACGCCGATCGATCTGCGGAAGACGGCGTTGGTCTCGGTCAGGCGGCCGCCGGGATCGATCAGCGCCACGCCGACGGGCGCGTTTTCGAAGAATCGACGGAACGTCCGCTCGCTGCGCCGCAAAGCTTCCGCCATCTCGCGCTCGCGGCCCGCTTCGCGCGCCAGGCCGCGCGTGCGCCCGTCGCGGCGCTCGATCTCGACGGACAATTGCGCCGGCGGGCCGGCGACCCGGCGCAGGCGCAGCTCGCCCGAAACTTGCGCGGGTTCGGCGAAAATCGCCGCCGGACCGGCCTCGGGAACCGGATCGGCCGCGACGTCGGCCCAGCGCAAGCCGCCCAGGATTTCCGCGGCGGGGCGGCCCAATATCTCGGCGAAACGCGCATTGGCGCGCACGAAGCGCCCGGTGGCGTCGAGTTCGAACAGGCCCACGGGGGCCGCGTCGAGAAAATCCCGCCAGCCGCCGTCGTTTCCGCCGATCAGTCCGAAAAATTTCATGGCGCCGGGAGTTTAACCCGGAAGCGGCCGTCCGGGGAGGGGGATGCGGCGCGGCGCGGTTGCGTAAATTGGCCGTTGAACGCCCGGCCGATTGGGCCTACATTGGTGTGTCCCGATAGCGTCGAGTTGGAACCTCAATAACGACAACCCTGGAAGTTCACGCGCTCCGGGGACGACCGAAAACCTGACGGAGAATTTCGATATGCCTCGCGCACCCAAGCAATCCCTCCCGCGGCCCGGCGACCGGCCGCTCCGCTACCGCGGCCGCCGCGGCCGCGCTTCGGCGGGCCCGAACCCGATCGACACCCATGTCGGCCGGCGCTTGCGCGAGCGGCGCACGATGCTGGGCATGAGCCAGCAGGAGCTCGGCCGCCTGATCGGCATCACCTTCCAGCAGCTGCAGAAGAACGAGCGCGGCTCCAACCGCCTCTCGGCCTCGCGCATTTTCGAGTGCGCGCGCGTGCTCGACGTGCCGATCGGCTATTTCTTCGACGAAATGCCCGCCGACGTGTCGAGCTACGGGCGCAAGCACATGCAAGGCGTCGCCGAGGGCCCGGCACCCGTTTACGAGCTCGATCCGATGGCCAAGCGCGAGACGATCGAACTCGTGCGCGCCTATTACGACATCGTCGATCGCCGCCTGCGCCAGCAGATGGTCGGCACGATGCGCGCGCTCGCCCGCACGGACGAAGCCAGCGCCATCCACAAGCGGCCCCGCCGCGGCCGCCCGCCCAAGAACGGTTGATCCGTCCGCCGGGCCGGCCTCAAATCGAGTCGAGGTCGGCCCAGGCGCGATCGGCCAGCGCGCGCAAGCGCTCGGCGCCGATCCGTCCCGCGAAACCGTAGCCGTAGCCGTTGCGATGCCAGTGGACGATATCCACGTCCCGGCGTCGATCGGCGCGCGCGGCCCGCTCGCCCGCGGTCGAGAACGCGATCGCCAAGCCGACCAGCTCGCCCGCCCCGTTGACGTAAAGCAGCTGCGCGGCCGGCTTGCCGCCGATCACCACCATGCGTCCGCCTTGCAGCGCGAAGCCTTGCGCGGATAGATCGGGCACGGCGAGCGTGCGGTTGAGTTTGGCGCCGAACCATTCGGCGAGCTGGGGCACGTCCTCGGGTCCGAAATCGACCAGCAGCCGCCCTTCGCGCGACTGGGTCTCGGAATAGACCTCGTAGAATCCCGCGATATTGTCGAGCCAGCGGGTCGAACTCGACGCCAAGTGCAAGCCGTCGGGCGGGGCGATGCGCCCGGTGAACACGCCGCCCGCACCCAGCACCGCGGCCAGCGCCACCGACGCGGCCAGCGCCCAGCCGAGCGCCTTGCGCGGCGCGCGCGGGCGCAACGCGACGATCCGGGCCGTCTTGGCCGGCGCTTGCACGGCCGCGAGCAGGCGTGCCGGAACCGGCTCGGCCAGGATGGGCGCCAAAGCGGCGCGCGCGAGCTCGGCCGAGCGGCGGAACGCGCGCGCGCGCGCGGCCAGACCCGGATCCTTCGCGACCCGATCGGCGACGCGCGCGGCGGCGTCGGCGTCGAGTTCGCCGTCGCACCACGCCATCAAGGTTTCGTCGTCGAGTGCGGGCGTGCCGTGCACCGCGTCGATCAGGCGCTGCGGCACGGGCTCGCGCAAAACTTCGTTGAGCGCGCCGCGCGCCAGCGACGCGCTTTGGCGCATCGCCTCGACGCATTCGGCGAGATCGGAATCGCGCGCCATCGCGGCTTCCACGCGCGCGGTTTCGGCGGCATCGGTCGTGCCGTCGGCGTAGCGCATGGCCAGTTCGATGTCCCAGTCGCGATCCATGGCGCGCAATCCGATCCTTCTATTCGCCCGGCGAAGCGAGACTGGTCCCGCTTTCGCCCATCCGCTTCACGAGGCTGGCGCGCGCGCGCGCCAGCCGGCTCATCACCGTGCCGATCGGAATGTCCAGCGCCGCCGCCGCTTCCTTGTAGCTCTGGCCCTCGACGCACACGAGAACCAGAACGGCGCGCTGTTCCGCCGGCAGTTTCGCCATCTGCGCGCGCACGGCCTCGTAGGTCATATGCGCCTCGAGCCCGCGCCCGCCGTCGAAGGCGAGTTCGTCTTCGGCCATCTCGGGATCGATCCGGCCTTCGCCGGTGCGAACCTTGACGGCGCGCCGATCGTCCAGCCAGATCGTCTGGACGATGCGGAACATCCAGCTGTCCAGGCGCGTGCCCGGCTGCCACTGGTCGATGCGGGTCAGCGCGCGCTCGCACGCCGCCTGCACCAGATCGTCCGCCTGATCGACGACACCCGTCAGGCCGCGGGCGAAGCGCCGCAAGCGCGGCAACAACGCCACCATTTCCTCGCGCACCTGGCGCAGCGTGTCGTCGTTCACGTCGGACACCGGGATAACGTCGGGGGCGGGAGCTTATTCGAGCGGTTCACGGCGCTTCTCGTGGGTTGTGGCAAAAGGGCAACAGACGGGGGAATCCCAGTGTTGAATCAAAGTCCTACTGGGCGGGCGGCGCCGGGTCCGCCGGCGGTTCCGGGCGGAAAGCCTCGGGAATTTCCGCCGGGCCGTCGGGTTCGCTGTCCCCGCGCCAGCCGACGACGCGGAACCGGCCCTCCTCGGGGGCGAGATAGATCTGCCAATCGTCCCAGCTTTCGCCGCCGCAGTCGGGCAGCGTCGCCGGGCATCGGCGCACTTGGGCTTCGATCAGCGTATTGCCGGGCTTGAACCAGGCGAGATGCTTGAGCTCGTCGGTCACGTCGCGCGCGCGGATGACCGACGCGCGCTCGATCAGCCATTCGACCGCGCTGTTCTCCTCGACCAGACGCGGCGGCTCGATCAAGCCGATCACGGCGCACAGCTCGACGGTCCGGCGCAGCGCGCAGGCGAAGAAGGTCGCGGTCGCGCAGGCCGGATCGCCCGCTTCGCCGGCGCAGGCGACGGACGACGCGTCCGGCGTCACGCGCGCGGGCGTCTGCGCGAAGGCGGCGCTCGTCAGGATCCAAACCGCGAGGAGCGCCGCGCGCTTCATTTCAGGATCGAGCCCAGAATGCCGCGCACGATCTTGGCGCCGATCTGCCGGCCGACCGACGATGCGACCGAGCGCGCGACGGACGTGGCGATCTGTTCGCCGAACGATTTGGGTTGCGCGCGCCCGCGTGGGCTGGGCCGCGTGGCGCCGCCGCCGAAAATCGTGCCCAGCGTGCCCGCGATGCCGCCCGCGCCGGCGGCCGGCGCCTTGGCGCCTTTGAGCTTCTCGTAGGCGCTCTCGCGATCGACGGTCTCTTCGTAGACGCCATACACGGGCGAGTTGTTGATCGCACCCAAGCGCTCGGCGGCATCCAGCGGTCCCAGCCGCGTGCGCGGTGGGACGACCAGCGCGCGTTCGACCGGCACGGGCGTGCCTTTGGGATCGAGGAAGGAGACCAGCGCCTCGCCCACGCCCAGCTCCAGGATCGCGCTCGCGGTGTCGAGGCCCGGGCGCGCGCGGAAGGTTTGCGCCGCGGCCTTCACGGCCTTTTGGTCGCGCGGGGTGAAGGCGCGCAAGGCGTGCTGGACGCGGTTGCCGAGCTGGCCCAGCACGGTTTCGGGCACGTCGAGCGGGTTCTGCGTGACGAAGTAAACGCCCACACCCTTCGAGCGGATCAGGCGCACGACCTGCTCGACCTTCTCGACCAGCGCTTTGGGCGCGTCGGCGAACAGCAGATGCGCCTCGTCGAAAAAGAACACGAGCCTGGGCTTGGCGACGTCGCCGGCTTCGGGCAAACGCTCGAACAATTCGGACAGCAGCCACAGCAGGAAGGTCGCGTAAAGCTTGGGGCGCTGGAACAACACCTCGGCCGCCAGTACCGAGACGATGCCGCGCCCGTCTTGCGTGACGCCCATCAGATGGTCGATGTCGAGCTCGGGCTCGCCGAAGAATTTGTCCCCGCCTTGCGCTTCGATGGCGAGCAGCCCGCGCTGGATCGCCCCCACCGACGCCGAGGCGACGTTGCCGTAGCGCTCGCGATACTCGGCCGCGTTCTCGGCCACGTGGGTCAGCATCGCGCGCAGATCTTTGAGGTCGATCAGCAGCAGGCCTTCGTCGTCGGCGACTTTGAAGACGAGTTGCAGAACGCCCGCCTGGGTATCGTTGAGTTCGAGCAGACGGGCGAGCAGCAGCGGCCCCATCTCGGAGATCGTGGCGCGCAAGGGATGGCCGTTCTCGCCGAACACGTCCCAGAACACGACCGGGCAGGCGGCGAAATCGTACTCGGGCATGCCCAGATCGGCGGCGCGCCGGCGGAATTTCGGGTTGTCGGCCCCCGGCTTGGCCAGGCCCGACAGATCGCCCTTCACGTCGGCGACGAAGACCGGCACGCCTTCCAAGGACAGCGCCTCGGCCATGCCGCGCAAGGTCACGGTCTTGCCCGTGCCCGTCGCTCCGGCGATCAGCCCGTGGCGATTGGCGAATTCGAGAAGCAAACGGTGCGGCTCGCCGCCTTTGGCGATCAGCAAACCGGGATCTGACATCGTGGCGACTCCCGAAAGCGAACGGGGCGCGCCCGGAAGCACGCCCCGTTCCACTCAACCGCAGTCGCGGGCCGAATTCAAGCGATCAAGCGGCTTCGGTCCGGGGCTTGACCTTCACATAGGCGATCGAGGCGTGCGACGAGCAATAGGGTTTTCCGTCCAGCGCGGTCTCGCCGCAGAAATGGAACTCGGTGTCGCCCGGATCGCCGATCGGCCAGCGGCAGGTCGACGAATTGAGCGCCATCATCGGCAAACGCTTGGCCGAAGGCTGGTTGGCCAGCGCGCGCAGCGCCTGGGCGGAGGTCGCTTGGACCGCCGGCGCCTGACGCGGCACGGCCAGGCGCGGCACGGCGGAGCGCACCGTCGCGGTCTGGCGGAAGACTTGCGGGCGCGGCCCCGTGCGCTTGATCGGCGACGGCCGTGCGGGCAAATGCAGGCGGTGGGCCTTGCCCACCACGGCGTTTTTCGAGATGCCCAATCGCTTGCCGATTTCGGCGGTCGTGAGCCCTTCGCCCCAGAGGCGGGTCAGCTCCGAAATCTGTTCCGGTGTCCAATCCATTGCGCCATCCCCTTGATTTCGCTCCGGTTTTCACCGGACGGCTAGGGTTTGTGGATAACCTCACAGCCAATACAAGATATAGTGGATCAAGGGGCGCGGGCGCGTCAAGGCCCTCCCTACAACAGGTTGTGGGTAACTCGCCGTCGTCTCGGTCACGCGGCCGGGGTTGCGCGCCGATCATCCTTGTGGCACGGCGACTTACCGCGCTGCCGGGGGAAGTCCGATGATCGTCGCGTTTGTGCCGTTGGGTTCGGGCTTGGCCGGCTCGGGTTTGGAGCGCCGGGAAATCGGCGCTTCCGATCCGCTGCCGCCGGGGGCGATCTGGCTCGATCTCTACCAGCCGACGGCCGAAGAGCGCGCCAAGGTCGACGCGGCCTATGGCTTGGCGCTGCCCACGCTCGAGGAGATGCGCGCGATCGAACCCTCGGCGCGCTATTACGTCGAGAACGGCGCGGTCTACATGACCGTGACCGTGCTGGCGCGCGCCGACGAGCCCGTGCCCGCGGCCGACGCCTTCACCTTCGTGCTCGCCAACCGCGCGCTGGTCACGGTGCGCCACAACGATCCCCGGCCGGTGCATGCATTCGCGCAGAAGATCCAGCGCAACCTCGCCTGCGCCACCGGCGAGGAGGCGCTGCTCGGGCTCATCGAATCCTTCGTCGATCGGCTGGCGGATATTCTCGAGCGCATCGGCGTGGATCTCGACGCGTTGAGCCGGGCGATCTTCCTGGTGCGCGGCAAGGACGCGCGCCAGACCCAGCAAGAGCGCGATCTGCAGCAAGTCATGCGCGATCTCGGCAGGCTCGACGATCTGTGCTCGACCGCGCGCGAGAGCATGCTGGGGCTGCAGCGCCTGGCGAGTTTCCTGGCCAGCGCGCTGGAAGGCGACGGCAAGAAGCAGACCAAGGAATTCAAGACGCGGGTGAAGTCGATCGCGCGCGACGTGGTCTCGCTGATGGAGCACGCCGATTACGATAGCCACAAGGTCAACTTCTTGCTCGACGCCACGCTCGGCCAGATCAACATCGAGCAGAACCGGATCATCAAGCTGTTCTCGGTCGTCTCGGTGGTGCTGATGCCGCCCACGCTGGTCGGCACGGTGTACGGCATGAACTTCCGCCACATGCCCGAGCTCGATTGGAGCTTCGGCTATCCGATGGCGATCGGCGTCATGCTCGCCTCGGCCGTGCTGCCTTATCTCTATTTCAAACGCCGCGGCTGGTTCTGAACCGGCGTCACGCGCGCGGCAGATGCCGGCGCATGGCTTCGGCCAGCCCGCGCAAGGGCAAGGGCTTGGCGAGCACGCCGTCCATGCCCGCCTCGTAGCAGGCGGCGACTTCCTCCGCGCCGGTGGCGGCGGTCAGCGCGACGATCGGCGCGCGCTTGCGGCCTTCTTGCGTCTCGGCGGCGCGGATCGCCTTTGCGAGGTCGAAGCCGTCGAGATCGGGCATGTGCAAATCCGTGACGACCAGGCCGTAGCGCGCTTGGCGCCACATGCGCAGCGCTTCAGCACCGCTGGCGGCCGTGTCGGCGCAATAGCCCAGCCGGGCGAGCTGGCGGGCCACGACTTCGCGGTTCACCGGATGGTCGTCGACCGCGAGGATCAGCGTGCCTTGCGCCGCCGCGACCGCGCGGGTGGGCGGATCGCGCGGCGGCTGGCTGGCGGGATCGATATCCTCGATGCCGTCGTCGGCCAAGCCCAAGGCGCGCGCGGCGGCGGCGACGATCGCCGAACGGCGCAGCAGCGTCGCGGCGGCGTCCGCGTCGTCGGGCGCCGCGACCGGCGGCAGGGCGGTCAAGCGCAGCCGCTTGGGGCCGGGCGGGCCGAAATCGGGCGCGTCGGGCAGCGCGATGGCGAGATCGGCCGGGTCGCGCTCGCCGGCGATCATGGCGCCCGCAGCGATCAGATAGGCGGCGACCGCCGCGTGCGCGGGGCCGGCCGCACCCAGCACGCGCGCGCGCCGTCCCTTCAACGCGTCGGCCGAAGGCAAGGGCCGCAAGCCGCCGCCGGCGGGCTCGGCCGGCAATTCGAGCGCGAAGACCGTACCGTCGGGATCGCGCACGCGCACGCGCATCTGCCCGCCCATGCGTTCGGCCAGCGCGCGGCACACCGGCAGACCCAAGCCGGCGGCACCCGCGCGGAAAGCGCCGAGGCTGTCCGCCGTTTCGCCTTTGGGATCGAGCAGCATCGCGACGGTCTCGGGCGACAGCGCCACGCCGCTATCCTCGACCGCGAAGATCAGCCGGCCGTCGGCCAGCGACAGGCGCACATGCACGTAGCCGTTCTGGGTCTGGCCGATGGCGTTGCCGATCAG
>JAMNXK010000471.1 GCA_023653245.1 Tagaea sp. | reverse complement strand
AGCGCATCGCTTCGACCTGTGCGGCGTTCGACGTCACCTGGAAATAGACCGCGCGCTTGCCGGTGCACACGGCCAGATAATTGATGAAGGGCGCGAAGATGTTGGCGTAAACGGCGGGGTCTTCGACCGGCGTGTACGCGAAGACGAGCGTGGAGGGATCGCGCCAGCGGCGCGGGTCCTTCGGCGCGTCGGCGACCATGTCGCGGTTCTCGTCGCAATAGGCGTCGTCGAGCTGGCCGCGATGCGAGCATTGGTCGGCGGCGGCGGGGGTCGCGGGGCGGGTTTGCGCCGCGGCGATTCCGGCGCTCAGCGCCAGGGCGGCCAAGGCCGCCGGAAGCAGGATACGCATGTGGGGTCTCTCCCTGTGGATTGTCGTCGGGACCGATCTTAGCGCGGGACCGGGGATTCGGAAGGGCCATCGGGCGCCGGCTTGGCGCGCGCGCGGCGCGGCGCTTTTTCGGGGGCCAGACGGCTGTCGCGCAGGACGCCGGCGGTCTCCAGGATCGGATAGGCGACCGAGACGAGATGCGAGTGGATGCGCTTCAAGTCGCGCAGCACGTCCAGATGCAGCGAGCTCGTCTCCATCGTGTCGGGATTGCGCCCGCGCAGGCGTTCGAGATGGGTCTGCGCCGCCGCGCGCTCGCGCTCGCGGAACTCGACCTTCTCGGCGAGCATGCGCCGCGCCATGGCGACGTCGCCGTTCATGAACACGGCGAGCGACAGGCGCAAGGTTTCGAGCAGATCGGCGTGCAACGCGGCGATCTCGGCGAAACCCGCCTCGGAGAAATTCACGCGGTTCTTGATCTTCTTGAGCGCGAGCTCGATCAGGTTCTTCTCGACGATGTCGCCGGCGTGCTCGAGATTGGTGGCGTATTGCAGGATCTCCATCGAGCGGCGCGCGTCCGCGTCGGAGAGCGCGTCGGGCTGGATGCGCAGCAGATAGGTCTTCACCGCTTCGCACAGCCGGTCGATCGCGTCGTCGCGCGCCGCCACCGCCTCGGCGATCTTGCGGTCGTCGTCGCGGAAGGCCGTCAACGCGTCGTCGAGCATAGCCTTCAACTCGTCGCCCATGCGCAGCGTCTCGCGCGACGCCGCCGACAGCGCCAGCGCCGGCGATTCGAGCGCGGTTTCGTCGAGATATTTGGGCGCGCCGGGCGTGTCGGGGCCCTCGCGCTCGGCGATCGATTTGTCGAGCCACGCCGCGACAAGTCCCACCAAGGGGACGAAGACGATCGCCAGCGCCAGGTTGAACCCGGCGTGGAAATTGGCGATCTGGCGGCCCATGTCTTCTTCGACGAGCGGCAGATAGGTCGCGATGACGCCCAGGAACGGCAGGGTCAGCGCCACGCCCGTGGCGCGGAAAATCAGATTCCCGATCGTCACTCGCCGCGCACCCGCTTCGCCGTGCCAGGTCGCGACCAAAGCGGGCAAGGCGCCGCCCAGATTGGCGCCGAGCACGCACGCCAAAGCGAGTTGCGGCGGCAGCAGCCCCGTGTCGGCCAGCGAAATCGCCAGCAGCACCATGGCGAGGCTCGAATGCACGAGCCAGGTGAGGCAAGCGACCACCAGCACCGCGAGCAGGCGTTCGCCCGCCAGGGCCGCGAGCACGTCGTGCACCACCGTCGAGCCGCGCAAGGGATGCGTCGCTTCGACGATGAGTTTGAGCGCCAACAGCATCAGCCCGAGACCGATTCCGGCGCGCCCCAAATCGCGCCAACGCGTGGGCAGCGTGCTCATGAATGCCGCCACGCCCACGGCGAGCAGCACCGGCGACAGCCAGGTGAGATCCAAGGACAGCAGCTGGGCGACCATCGCGGTGCCCAGATCGGCGCCCAACACCACCGCGAGCGCCACGGATGTCGTCACCAGCCCGCGACTGGCGAAAGACGCGGTCATCAGCGCCGTCGCGGTCGAGCTTTGCAAGATCGCGGTGACGCCAAGGCCGCAGGCGAAGGCGGAAAGCCGGTTCGACAGCGCGCCCGAAAGGATCTTGCGCAAATCGCCGCCGAAGGCGCGCATCGCCCCCGTGCGCACCATGCGCAAGCCCCACAGCAGCAACGCCACGCCGCCCGCGAGGTGAATCAAAACGTCGGACGCGCCGATAGGTCCCTCCGGAGTCGGGTTTCGACCCGTACTGTCACCAAACTGTCATATTCTCGAGGCGCGAGCAAGGCGCCCCGCCACGGCGTACGTGCTTTCGCCGCCACGCTATGGCGCGCGATCGGGCAGGAAATCCGCCGTACTCGTCTTCGCAAGTCATTCACGAAGCTGTAGAATTGCGACCATCATGGCCGCCAAGATCGTCGACGACTACCGCCAGCTCACGGGTTCGGAGAAAGCCGCGATCCTGTTGCTCGCGGTCGGCGAGGAGACCGCGTCCAAGATTTTCGCGCTGATGGACGACGAGGAGATCAAGGAACTCTCCATCGTCATGGCCAATCTCGGCTCGGTCAACGCGGCCGTGATCGAGCGCCTGATCGTCGAGTTCGCCGACAAGATGGGCGCCGGCGGCTCGCTCTCCGGCACGATGGAGGGCACCGAGCGGTTTCTCGACAAGGTGCTCGGCAAGCGCGCTGGCGGCATCCTCGACGACATCCGGGGTCCGCAAGGGCGCACGATCTGGGACAAGCTCTCCCACGTGCCCGAGCAGATCCTCGCCTCCTATCTCAAGAACGAATATCCGCAGACCGCCGCGGTCGTGCTCTCCAAGGTCAAGCCCGACCACGCCGCGCGCGTGATCGCCGCCCTGCCCGAGGGTTTCGCGATGGAGGTCGTCACGCGCATGCTGCGCCTGGAGACCGTGCCCAAGGAAGTGCTCGACGACGTCGAGCGCATCCTGCGCAACGAGTTCATGGCCAATATCGGCAAGTCGCCGCGCAAGGATCGCCACGAGGCGATCGCCGAGATCTTCAACGCGCTCGACACGGGCGCCGAGAAACGCTTCATGCAGGCGCTCGAGGAGCGCAACCCCGAGGCCGCGACCAAAGTCCGCGAGAGCATGTTCAAGTTCGAGGATTTGCAGCGCCTCGATCCCGCCGGCGTGCAGACGCTGCTGCGCGCGGTGGACAAGGGCAAGCTCGCCCTGGCGCTCAAGGGCTCGCCCGATCTGCTGCGCGATCTGTTCTTGTCCAACATGTCCGAGCGTTCGGGGCGCATGCTGCGCGACGACATGGAGCAGATGGGGCCCGTGCGCGTGAAGGACGTGTCCGAAGCGCAGACCGCCATCGTCGAGCTCGCCAAGGACCTCGCCGCGCGCGCGGAGATCGT
>JAMNXK010000030.1 GCA_023653245.1 Tagaea sp. | reverse complement strand
GCCGAGCGGCTGCCCGACAGGCAATGCACGACCAGGCGCTTGCCGCCGGTCGCCGGCAATTTCGCCGGGTCGAAAGACGAGAGCGGAACCAGCTTGGCGCCGGCGATGTTTTCGCGCGCGTGCTCGCCGGCTTCGCGCACGTCGATCAGGACGCATTCGCCCCGGTCGAGCCAGGATTTCACGGTGGCGGCATCGGTCTCGCGCAAGGCATCGGTCATTGCGGCTCTCCTTCGCCCAGGATATATATTAGAGAACTCTAAAGTTCAAGGGCGCCCCATGCCGGAACCCGACATCTCGGCCGTCTTCGATCCGATCACCGGAACGCTGAGCTATATCGTCGCCGACCGCGCGGCCAAGCGTGCGATCGCGATCGATCCGGTGCTCGACTACGATTGGAAGTCGGGACGCATTTCGACCGCGTCGGCCGAGAAACTCGCCGCGCTGGTCGGCGATTGCGCGCTCGACTGGGTGATCGAAACCCACGCCCATGCCGATCACCTGTCGGCGGCCCCGTGGCTCAAAGCGAAGTTCGGCGCCAAGACCGCGATCGGCTCGCACATCGCCGGCGTGCAGGCGACTTGGGGCAAGATCTTCGATCTCGGCCCGGACTTCGCGGCCGACGGGCGGCAATTCGACCGGCTGCTGCGCGACGGCGACACGCTGGCGATCGGCGGCCTGACGCTGACGGTGTGGAACACGCCGGGCCACACGCCCGCGTGCAAGATGCTGCTGGTCGAAGGGGCGAGCGGCGCCAAACATGTGTTCCTGGGCGACACGCTGTTCATGCCCGATCTGGGCACGGCGCGCTGCGACTTCCCCGGCGGCTCGGCGCGTACGCTCTATCGTTCGATCCGCCGCGTGCTCGCGCTGCCGGGCGAGACGCTTCTTTATGTCTGCCACGATTATCCGCCGGAAGGCCGGGAGATGCGCTGGCGAACCACGGTGGCCGAGCAGCGCGCGGCGAACATCCACGTCAAGGACGGGATCGGCGAGGACGCGTACGTGGCGATGCGCGAGGCGCGCGACAAGACTTTGCCCGTGCCGACGCTGCTGCTGCCCTCGATCCAAGTGAACATCCGCGCGGGCGAATTGCCGCCGGCGGCGGCCAACGGCGTGCGCTACCTCAAAATCCCGCTCGACGCGATCTAGCCGCGCGCCTACACAGGCCCCCATGTTCGCTTCTTTGCAAGGCGGAACCCGGCCCGCGAATTGGCCGGGCGATCGGGTTTTCGTGTTCGTGCTCGCGGGCTTGATGGCCTTCGCGCCGATGGCCATCGACATGTATCTGCCCGCCCTGCCGGCGATCGGGCGCGACTTCGCCGCCGCCGAGCACGAAATCCAGCTCACGCTCGGCGCCTATTTCCTCGGCTTCGGCATCGGACAGCTTTTCTGGGGCCCGATCGGCGACCGCTACGGGCGGCGCTGGCCGACGGCGATCGGCATCGTCGTTTTCGTGGCCGCCTGCGTCGGCGCGGCCGCCGCACCGGACAACGACACGCTCATCGTCATGCGCTTCCTCCAGGCGCTGGGATCGAGTGCGGCGCCGGTGCTGGCGCGCGCGATGGTGCGCGACGTGTTCGACCGCGAGCGCTCGGCGGCGATGTTCTCGATGATGATGCTGGTGATGGGGGCGGCTCCCATGCTCGCCCCGCTGCTCGGCGGGGTCGTCGATCTCCATTTCGGCTGGCGCGCGATTTTCCTGGCGCTGGGCGTCTTCGCGCTGACGGTGCTGTGGTTCCTGTTCCGCCTGCCCGAGACGCACCCGACCGACAAGCGCCGCTCGGCGCATTGGCGTTCGATCGCCGCGTCCTACGCCGAGATCGCGCGCGACCGGCGCTTCCTCGCCTATTCCTTCGCGGGCGCGTTCATGTTCGCGGCGATGTTCGCCTATATCGCCGGCACGCCCTTCGTCTATATCGGGATTTTCGGGGTGAAGCCGGAGCTCTACGGCTTCCTGTTCGGCGTCAACGTGCTCGGCATGATGGCGGCGAGCGCGTTCAACGCGCGCAACGTGGCGCGCATCGGCGTGGATCGGATCCTGCGCCGGGCCTTCGCGGCGGCGGCGATTCTGGGCCTGGTGGTGTTCGCTGTCGGTGCCAGCGGCTTGGGCGGGTTGTGGGGCCTGGTGGCGGCGATCTTCCTGTTCATCGCCACGCTCGGCTTCATCGGCGCGAATTCGACGGCCGCCGCCTTGGCGCCGTTCCCGCATATCGCGGGTGCGGCTTCGGCGCTGGCCGGTGCCATCCAATTCGGCCTGGGTGCGGTGACCAGCGCGCTCGCCGGCGCGTTCGCCGACGGCACGCCCGCCCCGATGTGCGCGGTGATCGCGGTGTGCGCGTTCACGGCGTTCGCGATCAATCGCTGGGGCACGCCGAAATGAGCAAGAAAGGCGACCACGCGCTCGCCGAGGAAGCCAAGCGCAAGGCGCGCGAGTCCGACGCCTTGCGCGCCAATCTCAAGAAACGCAAAGCCCAGGCGCGCGGCCGCGCCGCGCAGGAGACCGACATGTCCATCCGCGCCGTGCTCGAATTCTGGTTCGGCGCCGAGCCCGGCGCCATGCGCGCCGCGTGGTTCGAGAAAAACGCCGAGTTCGACGCGGCATGCCACGCGACTCTGGGTCCGCTCGCCGCGCGCGCGGCCAAGGGCGAGCTCGATTCGTGGCTCGACACCGAGGAAGGCTCGCTCGCTTTGATCCTTCTGCTCGATCAAGCGCCGCGCAATCTCCATCGCGGCGCGCCCGCGGCCTTCGCGTGCGACGCGGCGGCGCTGAAAGCCGCGCGTACCACCATCGCCAAGGGCTTCGACCGCGCGCTGGGCGGGCTCGAACGGTTTTTCGTCTATCTGCCCTTCGAGCACGCCGAAGACTTGGCCGCGCAAGACGAGGCGTGCGCATTGATGCGCGCCCTTCCCGAGGCGCCGTGGAAGGCGCGGATCGTGGACTACGCCGACAAGCATCGCGACGTGATCGCGCGCTTCGGGCGCTTTCCCCATCGCAACGCGATTCTCGGGCGCGACTCGACCGAGGCCGAGAAAACCTATCTTTCCCAACCGGGTGCGGGGTTCTGACGCCCTTCAAATGCCGCAAAGCGGTCTGGATTTCGACAAGCCGGCGCGGTAAACAGGTCCGAAATCGGCGGCGAGGACAATGGACAAGATTCGCATTCGCGGGGGCAAAGCCCTGATCGGCAGCATTCCCGTCGGCGGGGCCAAGAACGCGGCCCTGCCTTTGATGACGGCGAGCCTGCTGACCGAAGAAACCCTGTCGCTGGCCAATATTCCCCATCTGGCGGACATCTCCACGCTGGCGAATCTGCTGGCCACGCTGGGGGTCGAGATCGCGTTGGACGGCCACGCGGCCGGCGGCCATCAAGGCCGGGTGCTCGCGCTGACCGCGCGCAAGATCGCCAGCACCACGGCACCCTACGATCTGGTGCGCAAGATGCGCGCCTCGGTGCTGGTGCTCGGTCCGCTGCTCGCGCGCGAAGGTCAGGCGAAGGTTTCGCTGCCCGGCGGCTGCGCCATCGGCGCGCGGCCCGTGGATCTGCATCTGAAGGGCCTGGAAGCGCTCGGCGCCAAGATCGAGCTGCGCGAAGGCTATATCGACGCCGTCGCACCAAGGCGTCTGACCGGTGCCCGCATCGTGTTCCCGTTCGTGTCGGTGGGCGCCACCGAGAACCTGATGATGGCCGCGTGTCTCGCCAAGGGCACCACGGTCCTGTCCAACGCGGCGCGCGAGCCGGAAGTGGGCGACCTCGCGCAGTGCCTGGTCGCGATGGGAGCCTCGATCGAGGGGATCGGCACCGATACGCTGACCATCCATGGCCGCGATCGGCTTTCCGGCACGACCCACAGCATCATTCCCGATCGCATCGAGATGGGCAGCTACGCCATGGCTGCGGCGGCCACCGGCGGGGACGTCGAATTGCTCGGCGGACGGGCCGATCTCATTCCGGCGGCGGCCGACGCGCTGCGCGCGGCCGGTGCGACGCTCGAGGATACGCCGCGCGGGCTCCGCGTCCGGCGCACCAACGCCCCCTTGGTCGGCGTGGACGTGATGACCGAGCCGTTCCCGGGTTTCCCGACCGACCTGCAGGCGCAGATGATGGCGCTGGCCATCACCGCCGAAGGGGCGTCGATGATCACCGAAACGATCTTCGAGAACCGCTTCATGCACGTGCCCGAACTGCGCCGCATGGGGGCGAACATCAATCTGCACGGCGGGTCGGCGATGGTGCGCGGCGTGAAGCGGCTGACCGGCGCGCAAGTGATGGCGACGGATCTGCGCGCCTCGGTCTCGCTGGTGATCGCCGGGCTGTCGGCCGAGGGCGAGACGGTGATTAACCGCGTCTACCATCTCGATCGCGGCTACGAGCGCCTCGAAGAGAAGCTCGCCGCCTGCGGGGCGGAGATCGAGCGCGTCAAGGAGGCGGCCTGATGTCCGCCGCCCAAGGCCTCAAGCTCAAGGCGACCGACGCCGAGGATTTCCGGATCATCGCCGCCTGCCTGCAGGACGCGCTGATCCCCGTCGGCGACATGAAGTTCGAGACCGAGCAGAAGGAATTCGTGCTCGTCGCCAACCGCTTCCGCTGGGAGAATTGCGACGAGACCTGGGAGAGCGAGCTTCCCGCGCCCGCGCCGGTCGAAGCGCCGATCGACCCCGCATTCATGCCGTGCAATTCCTACGAGCGGGTCAATTGCGGCATCCATTTCCACGGCGTGGACGGCGTGCGCCGCAAGGGGCTCGACCAGCGCGACCGCGGCCGGGTGCTCGAACTCCTGACTATCGAAGCGCATCCCGGCGCCATCGTGATGGTCTTCGCGGGCGAAGCCGCCGTCCGCCTGGAAGGCCCGCACATCTCCTGCGTCATGCAGGATATCGGCGAGCCCTGGCCGACCCAGTGGCGCCCGCGACATCCGGCCGCCTAAGTCCTTCATTCCGCCGTCATGACAGGCAGGCCGCCGGCGGTTATAACCGCCGGAACGGAGAGGTTTCGTGCCCGCGAACGACAAGCTCATTTTGGCGCTGCCCAACGGCCGCATCCTCAAGGAAGTCATGCCGCTGCTGCGCCGCGCGGGCATCGTGCCCGAGCCGGAATTCGACGATCCGGACACGCGCCTGCTGCGCTTCCGCACCGGCGATCCGGCGCTCGACATCGTGCGCGCGCGCGCTTTCGACGTGGCGACGTTCGTGGCGTTCGGGGCGGCGCATCTGGGCGTGGCGGGCGACGACGTGATCGTCGAGTTCGACTATCCCGAGATCTACGCGCCGCTCGATCTGGGGATCGGCAAATGCCATCTGGCGGTCGCCGAGCCCGCCGAGCTGGCCGGCACCGACGACCCGCGGCGCTGGTCGCATGTGCGCGTGGCGACCAAATATCCCAACGTCGCGCGCAAGCATTTCGCGCGCCGCGGCGTGCAGGCCGAATGCATCAAGCTCAACGGCGCCATCGAATTGGCGCCGGCGCTGGGCGTGGCGCGCCGGATCGTCGATTTGGTGTCGACGGGTGCCACGCTCAAGGCCAACGGCTTGGTCGAGATCGAGCGCATCGCCGACGTGACCTCGCGCCTGATCGTCAACCGCGCGGCGCTCAAGACGCGCCACGCGCAGCTCTCCCCGCTGGTCGAGCGCATCGCGGAGGCCGCGCGTGCCGCTTAGGCTCGACACCCGCGCCAAGGATTTCGAACGCGGCTTCGCGCGGCTGCTCGCCGCGCGCGAGGACAGCGCGCGCTCGGTCGACGGCGTGGTCGCCGCGATCCTCGCCGGCGTGCGCCAACGCGGCGATGCGGGCCTGATCGCGTACACCAAGCGCTTCGACCGCGTGACGCCGACGCCCAAGACGCTCCGCGTGGGCGCCGCCGAGATCGCCGCCGCGCGCAAGGCGAGCGATCCGCGCGCGTTGAAAGCGCTCGCCGCCGCCGCCAAGCGCATCGCCGCGTTCCATGCGCGCATGAAGCCCAAGGGCGATTCGTGGCGCGACGCCGCCGGCGTGGAACTCGGCTGGCGCTGGACGGCGCTGGACTCGGTCGGGCTCTACGTGCCCGGCGGCAAGGCCGCGTACCCGTCTTCGGTGCTGATGAACGCGATTCCGGCCAAGGTCGCGGGCGTGGCGCGGCTGGTCGTGACGGTGCCCGCCCCCGACGGCAAGATCGCGCCTTTGGTGCTCGCGGCGTGCCATGTCGCGGGCGTGGACGAGATCTACAAGGTGGGCGGCGCGCAAGCCATCGCCGCCTTGGCCTACGGCACCAAGACCATCGCACCCGTCGACAAGATCGTCGGGCCCGGGAACGCCTATGTCGCCGCGGCCAAGCGCATGGTGTTCGGCAAAGTCGGGATCGATCTGATCGCCGGCCCGTCCGAGGTGTGCGTCGTCGCCGATTCCTCGGCCGATCCGCGCTGGATCGCCGTCGATCTGCTCGCGCAAGCCGAGCACGACGCGGCCGCGCAATCGGTGCTGATCGCCGACGACGCGTCCTATGCCGATGCCGTGGCCGCGGCGGTCGATCGCGAACTCGCGACCCATCCGCGCGCGGCGATCGCGGCCGCATCCTGGCGCGATCACGGCGCCATCGTGCTGGTGCGCGATCTGGCCGACGCGCCCGCGATCGTCGATCGCCTGGCGCCCGAGCATCTGCAGCTCGCCTGCCGGAACGCCGCGCGCCTGGCCAAGCGCGTGCGCCATGCGGGCGCGATTTTCGTCGGCCGCCACACGCCCGAAGCCTTGGGCGACTATCTCGCCGGGCCCAACCATGTGCTGCCGACCAGCGGTGCGGCGCGCTTCGCTTCGGGTCTGGGCACGGCCGATTTCATGAAACGCACGACGCTGATCCGCGCGGACGCCGAAGCGCTCGCGCGTCTCGCGGACGACGGCATCGCGCTCGCGCGCGCGGAGGGGCTGGCGTCGCATGCGGCGTCGCTGGCGATCCGCACCGGAAGGGGGTAGGGGATGGACGGGTCTTCGGAAAAGCGCAACCGCATCTGCAAGATCGATCTCGCCGAGAATCTGCGCGTCCGGCGCAACGCCGACATCGAGCACGAGCGCACGGTCGCGATCTTCGATCTGCTCGACGAGAACAATTTCGAGCTGGTCGGCGGACCGCAAGGTCCCTACCAGCTCGGGCTGTCGATCGAGGAGAACCGTCTGGCGCTGGATCTGCGCGGCGAGACCGGCGATCCCATCGAGAAGCATCTGCTGCCGCTCACGCCCTTCCGCACAACGATCAAGGACTACTTCACGGTCTGCGAGAGCTACTACGACGCGATCAAGCGCCTGTCGCCCTCGCAGATCGAAGCGCTCGACATGGGCCGGCGCGCCGTCCACAACGACGGCGCCCAGCTCTTGCGCGAGCGCCTGGAAGGCAAGATCGCGGTCGATCTCAACACCGCGCGACGGCTGTTCACCCTGATCTGCGTGCTGCATATCCGCGGCTGACCTTCTCCGACCGGGATCCCATGACCGGGAAAATCGGCAGCGTCCTGTTCTGTTGCACGCATAACTCGGTGCGCTCGCCGATGGCCGAAGGTCTGGCGAAGAAGCTGCTCGGCACGCGCGTCTACGTCGATTCCGCCGGCGTGCGCCGCCAGGACATCGATCCGTTCGTGATCGCTTCGCTGGGCGAGCTCGGCGTCGACATCCAGCGCCACAAGGCCAAGACCTTCGACGAGCTGCACGACAGCTCGTTCGATCTGATCGTGACGCTGAGCCCCGAGGCGCATCACAAAGCCCTCGAACTCACGCGGATCATGGCGTGCGACGTCGAGTATTGGCCGACTTTCGACCCCACGCTGATCGAAGAAGGCAGCCGGGAAGCCCGTCTGGAGGGCTATCGGGCGTTGCGCGAGGGGCTCAAGGCGCGGATTCTCAAGCGTTTTCCCGAGCTGGCCATCGACTTCGCGCCGCCGGCCAAGGCTTGACCTCGCCTGGCTTCGGGGTCATGTTGCGCCCCCGATACCGCCCCGGGGGGCGGCACGGCGACATTCTGGAGACCCATGGCGAAAGAAGGCCTGATCGAGTTCTCGGGTGTGGTGCAGGAACTCCTGCCCAACGCGATGTTCCGCGTGAAGCTCGACAACAATCACGAAGTTCTCGCCCACACCTCGGGCAAGATGCGCAAGAACCGCATCCGCGTGCTAGCGGGCGACCGCGTCAACGTCGAGATGACGCCCTACGATCTGACCAAGGGTCGGATCACGTTCCGCTTTAAATAGGGCCGGTTTGACGCCGCCGCTCGTCCTCGCTTCCGCGAGTCCGCGACGGCGCGACCTGCTCGCCCAGATCGGCCGCGCGCCGGCCGAAATCCTGCCCGCCGAGCTCGACGAGACGCCGAAGCCGAGCGAGAGCCCGCGCGCGCTCGCCGAACGCCTGGCGCGCGCCAAGGCCGCGGCCGTCGCCAAACTGCGCCCGGACGCGTTCGTGCTGGCCGCCGACACGGTCGTGGCCTGCGGGCGGCGCCTGTTGCCCAAAGCCGAGACCGAAGCCGAAGCGCGGCATTGTTTGGCGCTGCTCTCGGGGCGGCGCCATCACGTGCTCGGCGGCATTTGCCTGATGGTACCCGGTGCCAAGCCGCGCGTGCGCGTGTCCGACACGGTGCTCGCCTTCAAGCGTCTTTCCGCCGCCGAGATCGACGCCTATATCGCGAGCGGCGAATGGCGCGGCAAGGCCGGCGGCTACGCCATCCAAGGACGCGCGGCCGCGTTCGTGCGTTTTCTGTCGGGCTCGTATTCGAACGTGGTCGGACTCGATCTGCACGAGACCGCCGCTTTGCTCGAAGGGGCGGGGGCGTGAAAGAACCGATCAACGAGATTCTGGTCGGCCGCCAGGGTGCGACGATCCTGGCGCTCGGCTTCGCGCATGGGACCCTGGTCGATATCGCCCGCGAGCCCGCGAACCGCGCGCTCGCGCCGGGGGCGATCCATCGCGCGCGCGTGGCGCAAGCCGCCGCCGGCGGCGTGTTCGTCGATCTGGCCGGCGGTGCCGTCGCCTTGCTCGACACGGACAAGCCGCCGCCGCGCGGGGTGACGCTGATCGTGCAGATCGTCGAAGCCCCCCTGGGCGACAAGCGCGCGCGGGTCTCGCGGCGCGTCACGCTGGAAGGCACGCATGTCGTCCTGTTGCCGGGCGGGAAGGGGGCTTCGGTCTCCAAGCGCGTGCCGGCGGCCAAGCGCGAGGCGTTGCAAGCGCGCGCGCACGCGCTGCTGGCGGACGGCGAAGGGCTGATCTTACGCGCCGGCGCGCTCGACGTTTCCGACGAAGCGCTGACGGCGGAGCTGGACGGGCTGCGCGCCCGCAGACCCGCCGCCGACGGTCCGGTCGAGATCCTGTGGACGGAGAACGCGATCGACGCCGCGCGCCGCGCGCTGGGCGCGCATGCGCGCGCCGATCTCGTCTGCGCCGACGCCGATCTCGCGCGCGCCGCCGGTGTGGCGCACGACAAGGACGCGTTCGACCGCCACGACGCGGCCACGCTGCTGGCGCGCTTGGAGGCGCCGCGCGTCGATCTGCGTTCGGGCGCGTGGTTGTCGATCGAGCCCACGGCGGCACTCGTGGCCATCGACGTGAACTCCGGATCGGCGAAGATCGACGCGCTCGGCGTCGATCTGGAGGCGGCGCGCGAAGTCGCGAGGCAGCTTCGTCTGCGCGATCTCGGCGGGCTGATCGCCGTCGACGTGTTGCGCGTGGTCAAGCCGGGCGAGCGGGCGCGGCTGCTCGACGCCTTCAAACAAGCCACCCGCGACGACCGGCGGCGCGTGGACGTGCTGGGCTTCACCGCCGGCGGTCTGGTGGAGTTGACGCGCGCGCGCTCGCGCGGCAGCGTCGGGGAATGAGCGAGATCGTTCCGCTTCCCAAGCGGCCCCGCAAAGAATCCTGCCCGATGTGCCGGCGCGCCGCATCGCGCGAGTTCCGGCCCTTCTGCTCGGCGCGTTGCAAGGACGACGACATGCGCCGTTGGCTGACCGGCGCCTATCGCGTGCCAACGGACGAGGCGCCGGACGAACCGCCGGAGGACGGACGATGAGCAAGACGCCGACGCCCTTCGTGTCGATGTGCGTCGAAGTGCTGAACGAAGCTTTGGGCCGTGTGGCGGCGCGTTCGATGTTCGGCGGCTGGGGACTCTATCGCGAGGGGCGAATGTTCGCCTTGATCGCCGAGGATACGCTCTATCTCAAGGCCGACGCGGCGAACCGCCCCGCGTTCGAGGCCGAGGGCCTCGGGCCTTTCGTCTACGAGGGCAAGGGCAAGCCGATGTCGATGAGCTATTGCCAAGCCCCACCCGAAGCGCTCGACGATCCCGCCGCGATGCTTCCCTGGGCGCGCGCGGCCTACGACGCGGCGCTGCGCGCGCCCGCGCCGAAGAAGAAGGGCCCGCCTAAGCGGATCGCGGCGATGGACAATCTCGGGCCCAAAACCCAGGCCTGGCTGGGCGAGGCGGGGATCTTGTCGCCCGAGGACTTGAAGCGCGCGGGCGCGGTCGCCGCCTATGTGGCGGTCAAGCGCCGGCGGCCGCGCGACGCGTCGCGGAGCCTTCTCTATGCGCTGCATGCGGCGCTGACCGGCGCGCGCTGGGACAAGCTCCCGGCGGCGGACAAGTGGCGCCTCGACGCGGCCGCGCAAGCGGCGCTGGCGCCGCCGAAGAAGCGCGCCATATCAAAGGGTTCGAAGCGTTGACAGGCGTGCCGCAGGGCCCTATACACGGCGCCCTGCCACGCGCCTGGTGCCCGGGTAGCTCAGTTGGTAGAGCATGCGATTGAAAATCGCAGTGTCGCTGGTTCGATTCCGGCCCCGGGCACCATCGGGCTTCGCACTTTTCGCCGCTCCGGCCTTCCAAGATCCGTTCTTCTGCCGTTTCAGGCGCGCGATCCCGCGCTCGGCGGCCTTGGATCGAGCGCGACAGGATCGAGCCGCGCGTCGAATTGGACGAATGCCGCGACGAAGCCGCGCGCGATCCGGCCGCGGTCGCGCGCCAAGCCGAGGAAACGGGCGGGCGTCGCCGACGCCATCGCAAGGGCGGCTTCGAGCGGCGCGCCCATCGTCGCCACGGCGTTGCGCACCGCCGTGGCCATGTCGAGATG
>JAMNXK010000470.1 GCA_023653245.1 Tagaea sp. | reverse complement strand
GGTTTCGTAGCGGATGTCGCCAACCACGCGCGCCGAGCGGCCGAGCTCGACCGCCTTGGCCTTGATCGGGCCGTAGACTTTCCCGAGCACGCGCACGCGCTCGGCGGTCACTTCGCCGCGTACCTCGCCGGTGGCGCCGATGGTCAGCGTCTGCGTCTTGACGGTGCCTTCGACGCGGCCGTCGAGCTGGATGTCGCCGTCGCACACCACGTCGCCTTTGACCTGGAAACCGGCGGCGACGATCGACGGAATGCTGGGGCCTTGCGGCTTGGGCGCGGGCAGACGCTGCTCGACCTGAACTCTATTCGATTTTCCGAACATGGCGGATGGCCTCCACATAGCGGGCGGGATCGACGGTCCGTCCATCGACGACCACCTCGTAATGCACATGCGGGCCGGTGCTGCGGCCGGTCGAGCCGAGCAGGCCCACCGTCTGGCGCCGCTCCACCCGCTGGCCGACGCGCACGTCGATCCGCGTCAAATGACCGTAGCGCGTGGCGAGCCCGAAGTCGTGCTGAATCTCGACGAGATTGCCGTACTCGCCGTTCCAGCCGGCGAAGGTCACGCGGCCCGGGGCGGTGGCGAGCACGGGCGTGCGCGGCGGGGCGGACAGATCGAGCCCGGCATGCATGGCGAGCTGGCCGTTGAACGGGTCGCGGCGCACGCCGAAGGGGCTCATCACCAGATATTCGTCGAGCGGCGCGCCGAAGGGCAAACGGCGCAAGGCGCCGCGCATTTCGCGCAAGCGCTCGAGATCGGCGCCGAGCGAGGCGAGCTGCAGGCCCGCGGGCGACAAGCCGTCGCCGAGCCCTTCGGGACCGGGTGCCACGAAAGGCCCGCCGGCGCCACTCGCGCGCGCCGACAAGATCCGCTCGGGCGCCAGACCGGTCGAGCGCAACACGCGCACGATCTCGTCGATCTGGACGCGCGTACGCCCGCCGATGTCGATCAGGGCGGCGTCCTGCGCGCGCGCGGCGTCGCGGGCGGAATCGTGCATGCGCGCGAGATCGCCGGCCGCGGCGCGGGTTTCGAGCGCCAGGCGCTGGGCTTCGACCGCCAAGCGGCCGCGCTCGGCCAGCGCCTCGACCCGGATGCGCTCGACCGCCGCCGCGCGCTCGGTCGGGGTCATCGGCGCTTCGGGCGCGCGCGCGGTCAGCCGCGCTTCGACCCCGCGCAGACGCTCCATCAAGCCTTCATGGGTGGCAAGCGCGCGCTCGCGCTCGCCTTCGGTCGAGGCCAGGCGGCGTTCGACCTCCTGCATGCGCTCGATCAGGCGGTTGCGCTGGTCCATCAACGCCGAGACCGCTTCGGCCGCTTCCGCGCGGCCCCGGTCGGCGGCCCGCGTCAACGCTTCGGCCAATTCCTCCATCCGCGCGCGATGGTCGTCTTGCAGGCGCGCCACGTCGTTGGCGCGCTGCTCGATCTCCACCAGCGCCATGCGATAGGCTTGCGTCCCCATCGCGGCGGCGAGCACCAATCCGACCAGCAGCCCGACCGCCAAGCGCTGGGCATTGGCCGAAACACTGATCAACCGCACGCTGCCGTCGGCGCGGACCAGAACCTCGCGCGGACGGAACGCCCACGCGTCGAACCGGACAAACCAGTCGCCTTTCCCTAGCCGCATGCCCGTCCGTTCTTGCGAAGTGTGGGACGAAATCGAAACCGGCGTCGAAACGCCCGACTTCGACTCCCGCAATCGAGCGCGGACTATGCCGACTTGACATGACCGCTTCAAGCTCGGAAACGCCCATTTTGCGCGTAAAAAAGGCGCAACGCGTGGCTTTCGGATCGCATGCCAACGCATTGATTCGACACGTCTCGCGAAACGCGACGCAAAGCGTTGTGGATAACTAAGTGGATAACTTCCGAACGCGCGCGTCGATGCGCATCGAAACGAACGCCAGAACCGCGATCCCGAGCACGAGGATGGTGGCCAGCGCGTTGATTTGGGGCGACAGCCCGAGTCGCACGCTCGAATAGACGAGCATGGGCAAAGTGGTGGCGCCGGGCCCGGCCACGAAGCTGGCGATCACCAGATCGTCGAGCGACAGGGTGAACGCCAAGAGCCATCCCGACGCGATGGCCGGTGCGAGCAACGGCACGCTCACGCGCAGAAACGCGCGCGCGGGCGTGGCGCCCAAATCCAGCGCCGCCTCTTCGAGCGCCGGATCGAGGCCGCGCAACCGCGCTTCCACGATCAGCGCCACGAACGCCGTGCCGTAGGTCGCGTGCGCGAGCGCCACCACGATAAAGCCGCGCGTCTCCGGCCAGCCGATCGCGCGTTCGAGGGCGGCGAAGCTCATCAGCATCGACAGGCCCAGGATGACCTCGGGCAGAATCATCGGCGCGAGCAAAAGCAGCGCGAAGAGCGGCCGCAGGGCGAACGCGCCCAGCCGACCGAGCGCGTAGCCCGCCAGCGTGCCCGCGACGCCCGCGAGCGTGGCGGCGGTCGCGGCCACGCCCAGGCTCAGGGCGGCGGCTTCGAGCATGCGCTCGTTGCGCAGGAGCTCGCCGTACCAGCGCGTCGAAAACCCGGCCCACACGCTGACCAGCCGGCTTTCGTTGAAGCTGAAGACGATCAGCAGCAGGATCGGCAGGTAGAGGAAGACGAAGCCGAAGGCCAAGGCGGCCGGCAGAAAGGCGAGGCGTTCGCGACTCATGCCGCCCTCGCGCGCAAGCGGTCTGCGATCAGGATCGGGATCGCCAGGATCGCGGCCAGCAGCGTGGCGAGCGCGCACGCCACCGGCCAATCGCGGTTCTGGAAAAACTCGAGCCACAGCACGCGCCCGATCATCGGCGTGCCGGGCCCGCCCAACAGGTCGGGGATGACGAATTCGCCGCTCGCCGGGATGAACACCAGCAGGCAGCCGGCCGCCACACCGGGCAGCGACAGCGGGAACGTGACCCGCCAGAAAGCGCGCGCGCGCGCGGCCCCCAGATCGTGCGCGGCTTCGACCAAAGCCGGATCCATGCGTTCGAGCGTGGCGTAGAGCGGCAGGATCATGAACGGCAGATAGGCGAAGACGATCCCGAGATGGACCGCGAACTCGTTGGCGATCATCGCGATCGGCTCGTCGATCAGGCCCAGGCCCTGCAGCGCCGAATTGATCAGGCCCGTCGGGCGCAGCAAGGCCATCCACGCGTAGACGCGGATCAGGAACGACGTCCAGAACGGCAGCACGACCAGGAACAGCAGGAAAGCGCGCCGTTCGGGCCGCGCACGCGCGATCGCCAGCGCCATCGGATAGCCGATCGCCAGGCAAATCAGCGTCGAGGTGCC
>JAMNXK010000469.1 GCA_023653245.1 Tagaea sp. | reverse complement strand
TTCGCGCGCGATCTCACCCAGCAGGTCGAGAAGTATCACGGCAAAGGCGGCGAGTTGGCCAAGCAGTTCGTCACGTTGCTCGCGGATCGCCCCGACCTGCAGCGCGAATATCTCGGCGGCGAGGTGCCCAAGGCCCCGCCCATCGGCACCTTCAAGCCGGGCGGCGAAGAAGGCGTCAAAGCCTGGATCGACCAAGACCGCGTCGCCAACGGCCTCAAGCCGCGCTACGCGATCCCTGCCGTGGCGCGCGGCGGCGAGAACGCGACCGAGCAACGCGTGTCCGCGCGCGGGCTGCCCGCTTCGAAGCCCATCAACCTGTTCGACCTCGCCCAGGAAATTCAGGGCCTGCCCGAGGATTGGGCACAGGCGCAGAACCCGCCGCACGAACCGGATCAGCCCAACCCAAGGCCGGTCGATACGCCGGTGCAGAGAACTTCCGAGAAAAACCCGGACGAAAGACCCGAGCAGCCGCTTGCGCCGACCCTCGGCGAAGTCGATCCCAACCAGATGACGCCGGTGCCGAAACCCGAAAAGCCGGAAGCGCCGCCGCCGCCCGCGCCGGCGCCGGAACGACGGCCGCACGCCGATGTCAGCGACCAGCATCTCAGAGCGATGATCGCTTCCGCGCGAATTGCCGACAGGAGCGAGGACCAAAAAATGCGCGAAATGAACGACCGTCATCAGATCCTCCAACGGCAGGTCCAGGCGGCAAGACAACAAGCCGCCATTGATGCGGCTCAGGCGTCGGGTGCCGGTGCGGCGACGGTCGGCTCGGCGTACTTGTTCCTTAAGGACCGGTTCGTCGCGCCGCCCGCAGGCAGGTTGTCTGCTACGACGCTCGGCGGGCTATTGAAGGGCGGCGCGGCAGGCGCGGCGTCAAGTGCAGGCGTAAGTCTTTTGGAAGACTCCCGAGGCCTTGGCGAACTCGAGGCCGAACTCGAGAAGCTCGGCGAAGAACTTCGACATCAAGTCAAGACCTCGCAAGACGCGAAAGCGCGACATGACGAGTTGCGGAGAGAGGAAGCGCGAAGGAGACAAGAAGAGCGATGAATGAGACCCACCCTTCATCCGGACGCTAACGCCGGATGAAGGGCCCCCCAAACTCTCGAGAAAAGAATCTGGCGCAGCTTGCGCGTGTCGAAGCCCCAACTGGTTCGAGATACTCCGGATCGTCGAAATGCTCCATGCTCGCGACAAGGTCGGAATCGACGGCGCGCAACAGTTCGTCGACATCTTTCTTCGCGTCGCGGGCCAACAGTAAGGCGACGTAGAAGAAGCCGCTTTCCAAGTCTTCCAGCTTTCCCGCCGCATGAAGTTGCGCCTGTTCGCGGATCGCGGGGAGAAACCCGCAACTAGCCGCTATAAAAAGCGGCGAGCCGAGCAATCCTAAGCTGTCGCGCTCCGTGCCATTGCGCCGTTGCGCGAGGTAGGTCCAGTAGTACGCGGCGCCCGGATCGACGGCGAACAGTCGATCGACGAGCGCCTGTTCAAGCGAAAAATATTCGTTGATCGGCAGTTTGGCGCGCGAAAGAGCGACGGACAACTCCCTTTCCAATTCGGCTGAATTCGCCCGTGCGAAGACCTCGCGCAGGCGCGCGATCTCGGCATGCAGCTCGGATGTCGCCGGGAGCGGGACGCCGTAGGCGTCGAAGCCGAGCGCCCGCCAGTCGATGGCGACGATCGCGGCTTGGTTGATCCATCGGGCTGCGTCATCGCGACGGCCTTGCGCAATCAGTGCATCGACAAACGAAATCGCGAACGCTGCGGGCAAGCCTTGCGCGAAAGCGCGTTCGATCGCGGCGACCCCCGCCGCCGGATCGGCCGGATGACATCCGCCGACGAGACGCGACATGCCTTCGAAATACAGCCGATAACCGGGAACGGCCAGTCCCGCACCGCGCGCCGCGTTCGGCGGTCGATCGCACAGCGAACTCGGCCACAGCTCTGTCGCAGCCAGAAACGGCGCCGCCGGACGCCCTAAAAAATCCCACAGCAGTGCCGCGATCGCCAAGATCGTCGCAACCGCCAAGGCCATCCACTCTCGGTTCATACCGTCGATAATCTCACAACCTTGTACGCAAAGTCAACGCTGGACACGACCAAGCGTCTTTTCGACCCGGGGGCCGCAGCTTTCGGCGATCCGTGTCTCTTGCCGTTCGATGATCGTCGCCGGGGGATCGATCCGAATCGACGGAAACCGACTGAACAGCTGGCTCAGCAACGCGGCCTCGGCGCCGGTGCGGGAGTCGAGCCAAATCAAGTTTGGTATGACGCTCCAGGCTTTGGATGGCACAATCTCGCCGTTCATCATCATGCGCCCCTGCAAGCGGATTGCTTCGGGGTGGTCGCAACTGGCGGCGCCGGAAAGACTAAAGTCGCGGCCATTGCTTCCGTATCGCCCGGCATGCATGCACGATGCTCTTGAAACGATGCCTCCGGGTAATCGGCGGTGCGCATGCGCGACAGCAGCATCCAGATCACCCATTCTTCGGTCTTCTGCCGGATCGGCGGCCGCCCGAGAATGTGATCGAGCCGCTTTTGCAGCGGCGCCATATCGCTCGACGTCTCCATCAACACGATTTCGTTCCAAGCATCGCGCCGCAGCGGCCGCCAGATCGGGCTATAGGGGACCCATCTGTGTCGCGCGTTGGGGTACATGAGTTCGGCCACGATCGGGAGCTCCCCGTCGGCGCGCGCCGTGTCGCCGACGCGCCGCAGCGCCAGCACATACTCCATCATCAGGAAGGCGCCCCGCGCCCTTGGCGATCGAAGCTTCGATCATGGCGCGGCCGCGTTCCTGGTCTTGCGGATGGCAGGCGCCCTGCAAACGCGAGAAACCTTCGAACGCTTCCCACGAGCCCGCGAACCCCGCCGCCGCCCGGCGCTGCGCGCGCGACTGCCAGCCGCGACATTCCGACGGCGACAAAAGCGCGGACTCGGTCACGTAAACCGGCCCGTCCGGCCAGTCGATCGGACGCGCATCGTAGGCGACCGCCGCCGCGCCCAACGCCGCCAATCCCAAGAACGCGTCCCACGCTCGGTTCATGGTCTCGATAATCCCGCAACCTTTTACGCTCGTCAACGCCGCGCGCCACCCCGCGTCGTGCGCGAAACCGGGCGTGCGGGAAGTTTTGCGGCCCGCTCCCAAGGGCGAAAAATCCGAATCAATTGAGTCGCTTGACTCGCATGCCTTAACGAAGTGTTGACCGCGCGACTCGGGACGTGATTCGCTCCGAGTCGCGATGGTTCTGGTCGACTTCCTCAAGCGCAGCCTGCAAGCCGCAATCGGCCCGGTTT
>JAMNXK010000468.1 GCA_023653245.1 Tagaea sp. | reverse complement strand
GGCGCAAGGCGTAGAAATCGGTCTCGATTCCGCTCACGTTCAGCGCCGTGGAGGAGATGGACGTATAGCGCGCGAACAAGGACTTGACCTCGGTGAGGGCGCTCCAGCCGGTGAAGGCGAGGGCCGCGAGCAAGATCAACACGAAGCCGAAACCGGCGCCGATCCGCGTACCGATCGCGAAGCGGCCATTCAGCGAAGCGAGGGCATTCATGACTCGAACTCCTGGTTTTTCCTCCGACGGATCGAAGGTGCGGCGGTTGGGGGGGCTTGCCCGGCCTGCGAAAGGCGGGTCGCGCGTCGCCGCGATGCGCGTCTGCGAACTGTCGTATAATGCGATCCTTAGTCCGGTCTGAAGTTCTCGGGTCCATGAAAAATTCATGTTTTCAGGGATTCGGACGTTGTTCGTTCGAATTTAAGGCAAATTGGCGCACCGCCCGATTTTTGTGCAGAGCACCATTGCCGGATTGACTTCGGCGGCCAAAGGTCGCACGCTTTATCGAGTGGAACCGGCGCCGACCCTTCAGGTGCATGCCAGCTGTGTCCGAATCGGCGCGTATGGCGTTTTGTTGTGCGGCGGTTCGGGCAGCGGGAAATCCGATCTGGCTTTGCGTATGATCCAATCCGGAGCGTCTTTGGTGGCCGACGACCGCGTCGATCTCTCGCGCGAAGGCGATGTGCTGACGGCGCGCTGTCCGGCGCCCTTGGCCGGGCTGTTGGAGGTGCGCGGGGTGGGGATCTTGCGGGTGGCGGCCGTCGGCCAAGCGCCCGTGGCGTTGGCCGTCGATCTGGCGCCGGGCGGGAGGATCGAGCGGCTGCCCGAACCCCGGTATCGCGACTACATGGGTATTCAGGTGCCGCTCTTGACCCTCGATCCCTTTCACGCATCGGCCGCCGCGCAAGTGGCCTTCGCCGCCCGGGCCGCTTCGTCCGGCGACCTGTTCGCGCGCTGAGCCCCCCGTGATCGTTCCGCTGCCCGCTTCCAACGACACCGATGGCGCGTCCGGCCCCGCCAGGCGCCGGGTCGTGCTGGTGACCGGGTTGTCGGGGGCGGGGCGCTCGACCTCGCTGCGCGCGCTCGAGGACCAGGGCTACGAGGCGGTCGACAATCTGCCGCTGACCTTGCTGTCCACGCTGGTGCTCCCCGAAATCCGCGATGCCGGCGCGCGGCCGCTGGCCATCGGCATCGACGCGCGCACGCGCGATTTCGACGTGCCCGCTTTGGTCGCGGCGGTCGATCGTCTGGTCGCCGAGCCGGCGCTCGACGCGCGCCTGCTCTATCTGGATTGCGAGGACGAAACCCTCGCGCGGCGCTTCACCGAGACGCGCCGGCGCCATCCGCTGGCCGCCGATCGGCCGCTCGCCGACGGCATCAAAGCCGAGCGGCGCCTGCTCGAACCCTTGCGCGCGCGCGCGGACAAGGTGATCGACACCTCGGCGCTGTCCGCCCACCAGCTCAAGCATCTGGTGCAGGACGGCTTCGCCCTCGACGCGCCGCAAGGGCTGGCGCTGTCGGTCGTGAGCTTCGCCTATCGGAACGGGCTTCCGCGCGAGGCCGATCTGGTGTTCGACGTGCGCTTCCTGGCCAATCCGCATTACCGGCCCGACCTCAAGCCGCTCACCGGCAAGGACGCGGCGGTGGCCGCCTTCGTCGAGCGCGATCCGGGTTTCCCGGCCTTCTTCGAAGGGCTCGCGGACATGATCGTCGCCTTGCTGCCGCGCTTCGAGGCGGAAGGCAAATCCTATCTCACCGTCGCCGTGGGCTGCACGGGCGGGCGGCACCGTTCGGTCTTCGTGGCCGGGCGGCTCGCCGAACGCCTGGGCGCCGGCGGACGGCGCGTCACCCTGCTCCACCGCGATCTCGATCGCGGCACGGCGTAGGTCTCCATCACCAAAAGGGCATTCGCGACCATGATCGGACTCGTTCTCGTCACCCACGGCCGCCTCGCCGCGGAATTCGTCCTGGCGCTCGAACATGTCGTGGGCCCGCAGCGGAACGTCGCGTCCGTGTGCATCGGCCCCGAGGACGACATGGAACAGCGGCGCGCGGAAATCCTCGACGCGGTCGCGCGCTGCGACACCGGCGCGGGCGTGGTCGTGCTGACCGACATGTTCGGCGGCACGCCGTCCAACCTTGCGATCTCGATCATGGACCGCGCGCGCATCGAAGTGATCGCGGGCGTGAACCTGCCGATGCTGATCAAGCTCGCTTCCGTGCGCAACGGCGAGCCGTTGGCCGCGGCCGTGCAGGCGGCGCGCGAGGCCGGGCGCAAATACATCAACGTCGCCTCCCAGCTGCTCGCGGGCGAGGTCAAGGCCGCCGCCGGCGGGGCGCGATGAGCGCGGCCCCGCAAACCGCCGGCGCGCTCGTCGCCGCGCGCGACTGCGAGATCCGGAATCTGCGGGGATTGCACGCGCGCGCCGCCGCCAAATTCGTCAAGCTCGCCGGCGCGCACAAGGCCGCGATCCAGGTGACCAAGGGCGGCACCACGGTGTCCGGCCTGTCGATCATGGGGCTGATGATGCTGGCCGCCGGCAAGGGCTGCACGGTGACGGTGTCGGCCGAAGGCGAGGACGCGATCGCGGCGGTCGATCAGATCGCAGCCCTCATCGCCGCCAAGTTCGACGAGGAATAATGCCCGCCGCCAAGCCTCCGCGTCCGGCCAAGCCGCGCAAGCTTCGCGGCGAGGGCATGGCCGCGTTCGACGGGCTGGGCGTGTCGCCGGGCATCGCCATCGGGCCCGCTTACGTGCACGGCGTGGAAGCGCCGGCCGTCGCCGAATGCACTATCGCCCCCGATCAAGTGGAGGGCGAGATCAAACGCTTCCGCGCCGGCGTCGACGCCAGCTTGAAGCAGCTCGCCAAACTGAAGCGCAAGACCGGCGCCTTGCCGCCGGCGGCGGCGGAGGAGCTCGGCTATCTCCTGGACGCGCACACCCAGATGCTCTCCCAGTCGCGCCTGGTGCGCGGCGCGGAAAAGCGCATCGCCGAGAATCTCGCGGCGGCGGAAACCGCCGTGCGCGCCGAGACCGACGCGATCGCCGAAGCCTTCGAGGCGATGGACGATTCCTATCTCGCCCAGCGCGTGCAGGAAGTGCGCGAGGTCGGCGGGCGCTTGATGCGCAACCTCACCCAGACGCCGTGGGGGGCGTTCAAGAATCTGCCGCCCGACGCGATCGTGGTGGCCGAGGAGATCACCCCGGCCGACACGGCCGTGATGGATCCCGAAACGATCGGCGGTTTCGCCACCGCGATCGGCGGGGCGGAAGGCCACACCGCGATCATGGCGCGCGCGCTGGGCC
>JAMNXK010000467.1 GCA_023653245.1 Tagaea sp. | reverse complement strand
TTCGACGGCGCGCTGGAGGCACTGACCGCACTCGAAGAAGCGGGCTGGACGCTCGGCATCGCGACCGGCAAGAACCGGCGCGGGCTCGACATCGTGCTCGAAGCCCATGGGCTGCATCCGCGCTTCGCCACGTTGCAGACCTCCGACCGCGCGCCGGGCAAGCCCGATCCGACGATGCTGCGCTGGGCGATGGACGAGACCGGCTTCGGCCCCGGCGAGACGGTGATGATCGGCGACACGATCTTCGACATGGCGATGGCGCGCGCGGCGAAGGTGCGCGGGCTGGGCGTCGCCTGGGGCTATCACGGCGAAGCGGAATTGATCGAGCATGGCGCCGAGCGCGTGCTCGCGAAGTTTTCGGAATTGGCGCCCGCGGTGACGGGCGGACAGGGAGAAGGACGATGAAAGCTCTCAAATGGATCGCGATCGGCCTCGTGGGCGCGATCGTGCTGGTCGTCGGCGGCGTGGCCATCTTCCTGTCCACGCTCGACGTCAACCAATACAAGCCCCAGATCGTCGAGGCGGCGAAGAACGCCACCGGCCGCGATCTCGCCCTCAAGGGCGATATCAAGCTGGCCTTGGGCTTCAACCCGAGCTTCTCGATCGCCGACGTGACCTTGTCGAACGCCGCCGGCGGCTCGCGCCCCGAGATGGTCAAAGTCGGGCGTTTCGAAGTGCAGGTAGCGCTGCTGCCGCTGATCTCCAAGCAAGTCGACGTCAAGCGCCTGGTCCTGATCGACGCCGACGTGCTGCTCGAAACCGACCGCCAGGGGCGGGGCAATTGGGAATTCGCCCCGGCCGCGGCGGCGCCCGCCCAGCCCCAGCGCCCAGCGCAACCGCAACAGGCGGCCGGCGCGCCGCTGCCTTTGCCCGTGGTGCGCGAGGTCGAATTGCGCAATCTGCGCTTCGCCTTCCGCGACGGGCAGAAGAACGAGACGACCTCGGCGGTGCTCGAAAAAGTGCTGCTCAACGCCGATTCCGCGTCGTCGCCGTTGAAGCTGGACGTCGCCGGATCGGCCAATGCCGCGCCGATGGGCGAGTTCAAGTTCACGCTCGCCGGCACGATCTGCTCGGTCGAGCGCTTGGTCGCGACGTCGGGCAGCCCGTGCGCGCTCGACCTCACCGCGCGCGTGGCCGATGCGGTGATCGCGCGCGTGCGCGGCGGCATCGTCGCACCGACCCAAGGCCGCGGTCTCGATATCGATCTGGCCGTCGACGTGCCCGATCTCGTGAAACTCGGCCAGCTGGTCAAGCAGGACATCCCCGCGATCGGCCCCGTGAAGGTCGAAGCCAAGCTGACCGACGGCGCGCCGCAGAACCGTCCCTCGATCCCGCGTCTGTCGGTGACGGCCGGTGCCGCCGAGACCGTCCTCGCGACGATCACCGGCGCCATCGCCGACCCGACCAATGCGCCCCAGCGCGGCGTGCGTCTGAACGTGAAGGCCGAAAGCCGCGACCTGACCGGGCTGTTCCGCGCGTTGAAGCAAGACGCTCCGGTGACCGGTCCGCTGGCTTTCGAAGCGGTGGTCGCCGAACCCGGTCCGAACCGGATCGACGTGACCGGCATCAAGCTCGCCGTCGGCCGCGACAACGCGGTCGATCTCGCGGGCACCATCAACGCCACGCTGCCCACGGGTAACGCCAAGCCGAGCGTCACCGCCAATCTGCAAAGCCAGCAGATCGATCTGGTGAAGCTGTTCCCGCCCGCGCCCGCGCAAGCGGCACGACCCGCGCAGCCCGCGCCGGCGGCGCGTCCCGCGCAGCCGTCGGATGGCCGCGTGATCCCGAACGCGCCGGTGCCGTTCGATTTGCTCAACCAGGCCAACGCGAACGTCACCTATCGCGCGGGCCAGATCGTCACGGCCGCCGCGACGTTGCGGAACCTCAATCTCCAAGCGGTGGTGAACAACGGCGCGCTGACCGTCCGGCCGCTGACCGTCGAGGTCGAGGGGGGGCGCGTCTCGGTCGAAGCGGCCGCCTCGGCCGCGCAGAAGAACTTCACCAACAAGGTCGAGGTGCGCAATCTCGATATCGGCCGCATCCTCGCCAGCCGCCAGCTCTCCGACTGGTTCCGCGGCGGCGTGACGTCGTTCGACATGAACCTCGCCGGTCGCGGCGACACGGCGCGCCAGCTCGCCGCGTCGCTCAATGGCGACGTGTTCTTGAACATGGGCCAGGGCGAGCTCGGCCAGGCGGCCACGCGCTTCCTGGGCGAGTGGCTGCGCTCGGTCGCCCCGGGTGTGGCGGCAATTCAGATCGGCACGTCCGTGCGCTGCGGCATCCACAAGATCGATTTCCGCGACGGCCTCGGCACCTATCGCGCGGGGCTGGTCGAGACGGGGATCATGAACGCCCGCACCTCGGGCACCATCAACCTGACCAACGAGCAGCTCGGTTTGGGCCAAGTCGTCGGCCCGGTCGCGGTCAATATTCGCGGCACCTTCGCGAACCCGAGCGTGACGCCCGACGCGGCCGGCACGGCGCAAGCGCTCGCGCAAGGGGCGGTCGGCGCCGTCACCGGGATCGTGCAAGGCGGGGCGGGGGCGCTCGGCGGCCTGCTCGGCGGCGGCGGCGGTCAGCAGCAACAACAGCAGCGCCCGGCGGCGGCGTCCGACGGATGCGCGGCGGCGCTTGCGCAGGCCACGGGCCGGCCCGCACCCGCGCAGCCCGCTGCCGCTCCGGCGCCCCAGCAGCAAGCCCCGGCGCAGCAAGCGCCCGCACCCGCCGCGCCCGGCGGCTTGCTCCCCGGCGGCATCCCCAACCCGTTCCGGCGGTAGCAAGAGAAGTAACCTCCCCCATCGAAGGGGGAGGCGAAAGCACGCAATGACCAACTTCCTCGTTCCCGCTCTGCTCGAGGGTCCGGATGGCGCGTTCGGCGTCGCCCTCGACGGCAAGGCGCTGAAGACGCCCGCCGGCATCGAGATCGCCGTGCCCACGCGCGCGCTCGCCGAGGCGATGGTCGCGGAGTGGTGCGACCGCGTGCCGCGCGGCAAGGCGCGGAAGATCGACTACGACAAACTGCCGCTCACGCGCATCGTCGGCACGGCGCTCGATCGCATTCCCTCGAAGCGCGACGCGATCCTCGACGGGCTCGTTGCGTATGCCGAGACCGAGCTCTTGTGTTTCCGCGCGGACGCGCCCGCCGAGCTGGCGGCACGCCAGACGAAGACCTGGCAGCCTTTGCTGGATTGGCTCGCCCTGGCCTACGACGCGCCGTTGATCGTCAGCCATGCGATCGCCGCACCCGCGCAGCCCCCGTCGAGCCTTGCCGCGTTGCGCAAGGCGCTGGCGGGGATGGACGA
>JAMNXK010000466.1 GCA_023653245.1 Tagaea sp. | reverse complement strand
TTCTTGCCCTGCTCGAACATGTCGCGCACGCGGCTCGCACCCACGCCGACGAACATCTCGACGAAGTCGGAGCCCGAAATCGTGAAGAACGGCACGTTGGCTTCGCCGGCGATGGCGCGCGCGAGCAGCGTCTTGCCGGTGCCCGGCGGGCCGACCAGCAGCACGCCCTTGGGGATCTTGCCGCCCAGGCGCTGGAATTTCTGCGGGTCGCGCAGGAACTCGACGATTTCCTCGAGCTCGCCCTTGGCTTCGTCGATGCCCGCGACGTCGTCGAAGGTCACGCGGCCGACCTTCTCGGTCAGCAGGCGCGCGCGGCTTTTGCCGAAGCCCATGGCCCCGCGTCCGCCGCCGCCTTGCATCTGGCGCATGAAGAAAATCCACAGCCCGATCATGATGATGAACGGCGCGTAGGAGAGCAGGATCGACAGCAGCGGGTGGATCTGCTCCTCCAGCGGCTGCGCGGAATAGGCGACGTTGTTGCGCTGCAGGCGCTCGATCAGCGTGGGATCGCTGGGCGCGTAGGTGGTGAAGGCCCGCCCGTCGGCCAGATGGCCGCGGATATTCGGACCCTGGATCAACACGTCCCTGACCTGCTGGCGCTCGACGTTGTTCACGAATTCGGAATACGCCATGCCTTGCGCGCCGCCGCGCTGGCTGGGCCCCTGGAACAGATTGAACAACAGGATCAGCAACACGCCGATGATGACCCAAAGGGCCAAATTCTTGCCGATATTGTTCAAGTGCCGTGCCTTTCCGGAACCGGGGAAACCGTCATACGAAGCGCGCCGACGCCAAAGGATGACGCGGGCGGAAGCGGATATCCAAGCGCGCGAGGGTATCAAGCGCGCCCGGATCGCGTCCATACAAGAGGTAGGGTACCGCGTAGAGCCCTTCAAGGTCCCGCAAAGCGGGTAAAACCGCGCGTGCGGCCAAGGGGATACGCGAACGCGCCGTGTCGCGCAGCGCGCGCGGCAGCTCGGCCCAACCCGTTTCGCCCAAGGCGCCGACGCGCAAATGCGCCGCCGCCGGGGCGGCAAGCACCGCGAAGCGCCCGTCCCAGATCGTTTCGAATCCGGGTGCAAGGGGCGTGTCGGCCTCCAAATGGGCGGCCTCGCGCGCGACCACGAAACCCGCCGGACCGGGGATGAAGCGGCAGCGCCCGAGCGTGGCCGTCCGGCCTTCGCGCAAGCGGTCGAGCGCGCCCTCGGCACGCGCGCGCCGCGCGCCATAGACCCCGCCGCCGATCGTGCGCGCGAGGCGCGTCAGCGCTTCGATCGCAAGATCGCCCGTCCCCAGCTCGGCGACGGCCAGACGCGCGAAACCCTCGGGCGCCACGGCCACCGCGCGCGCCAGTCGCGCCGCGAGGTCCGCTTCGCGCGCGCGGCGCAGATCGCCCGCGCGCGGATCGAGCGCCGCCGGGGGGGCGGCGCGCAGCCGCCCGCGCGCGGTCGCCGGATTGGCGTTCGACGGATCCTCCAGCCAGGGCACGCCCGCCGCGCGGCACGTGTCGAGCAGATCGGCATGCGCGCAGCCGAGCAGCGGGCGCAGCACGCGCGACTGCGCGCGCTCGACGATCGCCGACATGCCCGCCAGACCCGTCGGGCCGGAGCGCCGCTCGGCGCGCAACGCCACCGTCTCGGCTTGATCTTCGGCGGTGTGCGCGACCAGCAGATGCAGAATGCCGCGCCCGGCGCATGCGCGTTCGAGCAGCGCATAGCGCGCCGCGCGCGCCGCTTCGAGGATGCCGGTCGCGGGCTTGGGCCCGTCCCAGCGCAGCGCGGCGAAATCGATCCCGAGATCGCGCGCAAGGGCCGCGAGCGACGCGGCTTCGCCGGCCGAGTTCGCGCGCAAACCGTGATCGACATGAAGGGCCCGAACCGTGCCGCCGCATGCGCGCGCCCAGTCGCGCGCCAGCAGCAGCAGCGCCGTGGAATCGCCGCCGCCCGACCAGGCGACCGCGATATCGGGATGGGGCTCGAAAGGCCCGAGCCGATCGAGCGCGCGCGCGAAAGCCGCCGGGCTCAGCCCGGGCACTGCAAGCGCTGGCGCTCGCGGGTGGCGGCGATCTTTATCGACTGCGAGGCGTTGGGATAGCGCCGGTCGAGTTCGGACAGCGTGCCGCACGCGTCGGTGCGGCGGTTGAGCTGGCCCAGCGATTGGCCCAGGCGCAGCAGCGAATCGGGCGCCTTGGCGTTCTGGGGATAGGCGCGGAACTGGGCGGCGAATTCGCGCGACGCGGCGTTCCAGTCGCGCCGCGCGTAGAACGTCTCGCCCAGCCAATACTGCGCGTCGCCCGCCAGACGATGCTGGCCGTTCGCCGCGATGAACTGCCGCAGGGCGGTTTCGGCGCGGCCGAAATCCCCGCGATCCTGGACGGCTTGCTGATAGAGCCCGTAGGCGAATTCGTACTGCACCTCGGGCGTGCCGGCGGGCAGCGCCACTTGGCCGGCGGCGGCGGCGGGCGCCCCGCCGGCTTGCGCCTGTTGGGCGGGCTGAGGGCCGGTCGCCGGCTGGCCGGGCACGAGCACCAAACGCTGCTCGCCGGGCGCCACGTTCGCACCGGCGCGCGGCGGGGCTTGCACGGCCGCTGCGGTGGGCGGTTCGGCCGCCGGGGCCGGCGGGGCGGAAGCGGCGGGTGCACCCCCGCGTTCGAGCTGGCCCAGGCGGAAATCGACGTCGCCGATCAGCTTGTCGAGACGCTGCTGAAGCTGCGTCGAGCGGAACAGCGATTCCTCGAGCTTGCCGGTGAGCTCGCGCATCTGGCCTTCGAGCTGGGACAGGCGCACTTCGGTTTGCTCGACGAAGCCCGACGACGGAGCGCCGCCCGCGATGGGGGCGGCGGGCGCGGCCGACGGCGCCGGCGCACCGGTCGTGCCACGGGCTAAATTGCGCTGCATGACGTCCATGTCCCGCTGCAAGCGGTCCATGCGGTCCATCAGCGTACGCAAATCGGGCTGTTGGGCGCGCACCTCGAAGGTGCCGCCCGCGAAGGCCGCGAGCAAAGCCGCAGCGAAAGCGAATCGGCGGATCATGGGATCCAAGATACGAGCCGCCCGAGGCGAAATAAAGGCGGCCGGCGCCCGCAAGCGCCGGCCGTCCTCGATCGGCTCAGTTGACGAGCAGCACGCCGCGGCGGTTCTGCGCCCAGGATTGCTCGGTCGAGCCGAGCACTTGCGGGCGCTCCTTGCCGTAGGACACGGTCGCCAGGCGCCGCGCTTCGATGCCTTGGGCGATCAGCGCGTTGCGCGCCGCCGCCGCCCGGCGTTCGCCCAGCGCCAAGTTGTACTCGCGCGTGCCGCGCTCGTCGGCATGGCCTTCGAT
>JAMNXK010000465.1 GCA_023653245.1 Tagaea sp. | reverse complement strand
TCGTGCCGCGCGATTGCCGTCTGTCGTGGGAGCTGCGTCCGCTGCCCGGCGTCGATGCCGAGGCGATCTTCGCGCGCGCGCAAGCCAAGGCCGCCGAGATCGACGCGGCGATGAAGAAGGAATCGCCCGGTGCCTATTTCCGGATCGGCAAATACGCGTGGATTCCTGCCTGCCGGCCGGAGCCCGACGGGCTCGCGCAAAAGATCGCCATGGAGCTGACGGGATCGAACGCGCCCGCGACGGTGTCGTTCGGCACCGAGGCCGGCCAGTTCCAGTCGGCGGGAATCTCCACCGTGATCTGCGGGCCGGGCGACATCGCGGTCGCCCACAAGACCGACGAGTACACGACGCGCGACCAGCTGGCGCAGTGCGAGACCTTCCTGTTGAAGCTGGCCCAATGGGCGCGGCGGACCTGACGAAGATCGACGCGCTGACGGCGCAGCTGCGCGCGTTGGGGGTGCGGCCGGGCGACACGCTCATGCCGCATATGGCCATGCGCGATCTGGTGCCCGTCGAGCGCGGCCCTGCGGGCGTGCTCGCCGCTTTGCGCGAAGCCGTGGGCGCCCAAGGCACGCTGCTGTTCGCGATCCCTTGCGACGCGTCGGGAAGCGCGTTCCAAGCCGAAAACCGCGCCAGAGTGGCGCGCAAGCTCGCCATCGCGCCCGGCTTCGATCCCAAGACCGCGCGGTCGCGCGGCACGCTGGGCGATTTCGCCGCCGCCGTGCTCGCCGATCCCGGCATGACGATCGCACCCCATCCCGCGATGCGCTACGCCGCGACCGGCCGGCGCGCGGCCGAACTGCTCGGCGCTGTTCCGTGGGACGATCCGATGGGCCCGGGTTCGCCCGTCGACCGGCTCGGCGCGTTTCAGGGCAAGGTGCTGGTGGCGGGTGCGGAATCGTGGATGGTCACGGCCGCGCATTTGGCCGAGTACGGCGCCCGCCCGCGCGGGCACCCGCGGGTGACGCGGCACTACAAAACGATCGAGGACGGCGCGCCCGTCTTGCGCACCGTCCATATGATCGACGATACGCAGACCGAGATCCGCCACGAGCGCGCTTTCGCGGGCGCGTTAGCCCAGCGTTTCGCGCGCGCGGGGCCGCTGGGCCGCGGGCGCGCGGCGCTTTACGACGCGGCGGCGCTGGTGCGTTTCCTTGCCACGCGTCTGGCCGGACCCGACTTGTTCCGGACCGTGCTGCGCGTCGGCGATCCGCCGCCCGCGACGGGTCAGGGTTTCAGTCGATAGCGCACCACGCCCTTGACCGCGTCGAGATCCGCGACGGGCTTGCCCTTGCGCAGAATCTCGATGGCATCGGCGCGCGCCAGATCACCGGCGGCTTGGCGCACGCGCGGGAGCAAACGCTGCCAGTTGGGCTCGTCGCCCGCCAAGGCGCGCGCCGCGTCCTCGGGCGAGATCGACTTGCCCGCCCCGGCCGCTTCGGCCAAACGCAGGATCGTCGCGGCGATGGGATTCTCGGCGAGTTGGGACATGAAATCAGTATAGCCGATCAACGAGTTACGCGCGCCTATCAAATAAGATCACGATCTTGATCTTGTGATCATAGCCCTCTATATTAAGATCACGATCTTGATCTTAATGGGATGCCATGCGCCAACCCTCTGACCAGGAAGTGAAAACCCGCCTCGGCTTCGATAATCCGTGGTGGGCGACGCGCGATTGGCTGCCGGGGGATCGGAAGGCCTGGCCGAAGCGCGCTTATTTTCCGGCGTTCCTCAAGGAGGTCCGGCAGATTGATCTTCGCCGTGCGGTCGTGCTGATGGGCCCGCGCCGCGTCGGCAAGACGGTGATGATCCGCCAGACGATTCAGCAATTGATCGAGGATGGCGTCGATCCGAAGACCATTTTCTACTGCTCGCTGGAGACGCCGGTCTATATCGGCCTCGGACCCGAGCGCCTGTTCCGTCTGTTCTGCGAAATTCACGACCACGATTTGCTGGGCCCGCTCCACGTCTTCTTCGACGAGGTGCAGTACCTCAAGCATTGGGAAGTGCATCTCAAGTCCTTCGTCGATTCCTTCACCGGCACGAAAGCGGTGGCGAGCGGCTCGGCCGCCGCCGCGCTGCGTTACGCCAGCGTCGAATCCGGCGCGGGGCGCTTCAGCGATTTCCTGCTCCCGCCGCTGTCATTCGCGGAGTTCTTGGAGTTCACCAACCGAACTTCGCTCGTGAACGCCACTTCAAATCGCAGCGAACCTTACGCCCGACTCAACGCCGCCTTCGTCGAGTATTTGAACTATGGCGGGTTTCCCGAAGCGGTGCTCGACCGCCGCATCCGCGACGATTTCCAGCGCTTCGTCGGCGAAGACATCGTCTCGAAGGTGATGCTGCGCGATCTGCCGTCGCTCTACGGCATCGACGATCCGCAGGAACTCGCGCAATTCTTCGCGCTCTTGGCCTTCAACACCGGCCAAGAACTGAACGTCGATTCGCTGTCGCAAAAATCCGGCGTGTCGCTCAACACGGTGCGCAAATATCTGCGCTACCTCGAAGCCGCGTTGCTCGTGCGCCGCGTCGAGCGCATCGACAAGCGCGCCAAATCCTTCAAGCGCGCGACCACCTTCAAGGTCTATCTGACCAATCCGAGCTTGCGCGCGGCGCTATTCGGCCCGCTCGATCTGGACTCGGCGGATTTCGGACATCTGGTCGAGACCGCCGTTTTTACGGCGATCATGGGAAACGGTGAAGCGGGATCATTGCGATACGCGCGATGGGATTCAGGCGAGATCGACTTCGTGTTTCTCGATCCGCTCGGCCGCCCGGAGTCTGCCTACGAGTGCAAATGGAGCGACAACGCGACGACCGATCGAAGAGACCTTGCGCCGCTCGCAGAATTCGCAAACCAACATGAACTCGTAGAATTGGTTCTGACAAGTCGCTCTCAGCACGGCCATGTCGCCTTGAATGACATCTCGTTCTTCTTGTGGCCCGCAGCGCTCCTCGTGCTCGAAATCAGTGGCGCAGCAGAGCGGCATCTCACAAAAGGGCACTCACTTTCCCTCGACAAGTCCGGCGCGCCGGTCTGGCCATGGCAGAAGCAGCGATAGCGGCGTCCTGCAACAGACCCCGGATCGGCGCGACGGCTGCGCCGTCGCTGGTCCGGGGTGACGGTATGGGCCGACCGGGACGGAGGATGAAACTCAGCGCCGCTTCGCTGCCGCGAGACGAAGGCGCAGCGCGTTCAGCTTGATGAAGCCTTCCGCGTCGCGCTGGTTGTAGGCACCGGCGTCTTCCTCGAAGGTCACGTGGGCGAGCGAATAGAGGCTGTTCGGGCTCTTGCGGCCCACGACGCGCGCTTGGCCTTT
>JAMNXK010000464.1 GCA_023653245.1 Tagaea sp. | reverse complement strand
GAAGGCGTCGCGCACGGCGATCTCGCCGAAGCTGCGATCGTCGAAATTCTTGGGCCGCCAATCGCGGATCTGGATCGGCAGGTCGGAAATCCGATCCTCGGGCTTGAGACCGCGCTCGGCGGCGGCGAGGTAGACGAAGGACTTGAACGCCGAGCCGGGCTGGCGGCGCGCGTCGGTGGCGCGGTTGTACTGGCTGCGCGCGTAATCGCGCCCGCCGACCAGCGCGCGCACCGCGCCGTCGGGGCTCATGATCACGACCGCCCCCTGCTCGACGTCGGCGCGCGGGCCTTCGCGCGCGAGCATCTCCTCCAGCGCCGTCTCGGCGGCGCGCTGCAGACGCTGGTCCATCGTGGTGACGATCGTAAGGTCGCGATCGGCGAATCCGACGAAGCCTTGCACCTGTTCGAGCAGCCAATCGGTGTAGTAGCGGCTGCCGCGCTGGGCTTGGCTGGCGGCGGGCACGGCGACGGGCATGGCGCCGGCCGACGCGCGCTGCTCGGCCGTCAGGAACCCCGCCTCGACCATGTTGTCGAGCACTTCGGCGGCGCGCGCTTTGGCGCGCGGCATGCTCGCCGTGGGCGCGAAGCGCGAGGGCGCCTTCAGCAGGCCCGCGACGATCGCCGCCTCGTGCGTGTTCACCGCGCGCGCGGGCTTGCCGAAATAGCGCCGCGACGCGGCCTCCACGCCGTAGGTGCCCGCCCCGAGATAGACGCGGTTCATGTAGAGCGTGAGGATCTGGTCCTTGGTGAATTTGCGTTCGAGCCACAAGGCGAGCAGCAGCTCGCGGATCTTGCGCGCGGCCGAGCGGTCGTTGTCGAGGAACACGTTTTTGGCGAGCTGCTGGGTGATGGTCGATCCGCCTTGCACGACCCGGCCGGCCCGGAAATTCGCGACGGCGGCGCGCGCGATGCCGCGCGGATCGACGCCGAAATGCGAATAGAAGCGCCGGTCTTCGGTCGCCAGCACGGCCATCGGCAGCCAGGGCGGCATGTCTTCGAGCCGCACGAGCCCGCCATACAGATCGCCATAGGTCGCCACCGTCCCGCCGCGCGCATCCACGAAGGTCAGCGACGGCTTGCGCTCGAAACGCTCGATCAGATCCACCGGCGGCAGCGTCAACGCGAAATAGCCGAGCACCCCGGCCCCGGCGATGCCCGTCCAGATGCCGAGCACGAAAACCCATTTGACCAGGAACAAAGCCGCGCGTCCGACGAGCCCGCGCCCGGCCTTGCGCTGCTTGGCGGGTTTGGCGGCGCGCTTGGGCCGCGCGTCGGGATCGGCGCGCAAGCTTGCGCCCCGGCCGCCCGTTTCGCGGGCGCCGCGCTCGAAGCTCGGCTCGCGTCGTTCCTTGCGTCCGGAGGGGGGGCGACTCGACATGGCCGGATTCTAACGTCGAATGGGCCGGTTTTATGGCAAGCCCCGCCGCACCGGCGCCCAAAGGGCGCCGGCTGCCTGTTATTCCAGCAAGTTAGGCCAGGACGGCGTAGCCCTTCGTCATGCCTGGGCGGGCCATCACCCGGGCCAAATAGGCCTGAAGATGGGCCAGGCCCGCGACCCCCGGCACGTCCTTGGCGCGCGCGGCGGCCGGGGCGAAGGCGACATCCGCCACGCTGAACTCGGCCCCGCACAGGAAAGCGCGGCCGTCGGCCAGTGCCTTGTCGGCTTGCGCGAGCGCGCCTGCCACGCGGCCCGCCAGCCACTCGGCGACCGGGGCGGGCTTGTCGGCGAGGTTCGAGCGCGTGAAGCCGATATAGCCGCCCACGGCGCCCGACACGTCCGACGCGGAATAGGCCACCCACCACAGCGCGTTGGCGCGCGCCTTGGCGTCCTTGGGCATCAGCTTGCCGGATTTCTCGGCGAGATAGAGCACGATGGCGATCGACTGGGCGAGCGTCACGCCCGCCTCGTCGTCGACGAGGGCCGGCACTTGGCCCGCCGGATTGATCGCCAGGAATTCGGGCGTCTTTTGCGCGCCCTTGGCCAGATCGACCTTGTGCAGCGTGTAGGGCAGCCCGAGCTCTTCGAGCATGCACGACGCGCGCTGCGCGTTCGAGGTGGCGGCGGCGTAAAGATGAAGCGGCATCTTCGTTCCTTCTAGAAGCGTTTGCCCGATTTGGCGTCGAAGACATGGAGCATGCCGGGCATGGGCGCAAGGGCCAGCGTCTCGCCCGGGCGGAAGGCGTGGCGTTCGGAGAACACCGCCGTGGCGTCGTGCCCGCCGACCTCGAAAAGCACCAGCGTTTCCGCACCCGTGGGCTCGACGACCTTGACCGTCGCGGGCAGGCCTTTGCCGTCCGCGGCGAGCGTCAGATGCTCGGGCCGGATGCCGACCTTCACGTCGTCGGCGCCTTTGGGTGCCGGGATTTTCATGCCGCCGGGCAGCTCGATCGACCCGCCTGCGACGCGCGCGGGCAGGAAGTTCATCGCCGGCGAGCCGATGAAGCCGGCCACGAACAGATTGGCCGGATGGTCGTAGAGATCGAGCGGCGTGCCGATCTGCTCGACGATGCCGTCATGCATGACCACGATGCGATCGGCCATGGTCATCGCTTCGATCTGGTCGTGGGTGACGTAGACCGTGGTGGTCTTGAGGCGCTGATGCAGCGCCTTGATCTCGGTGCGCATCGCCACGCGCAGCTTGGCGTCGAGATTCGACAAGGGCTCGTCGAACAAGAAGACCTGCGGATCGCGCACGATGGCGCGGCCCATCGCCACGCGCTGGCGCTGGCCGCCGGAGAGCTGCTTGGGATAGCGCTCGAGATAGGGTTCGAGATTGAGGATCTCGGCCGCGCGCTTCACGCGCTTCTCGATCTCGGCCTTGTCGGCTTTGCGCAAGGTGAGCGAGAAGGCCATGTTGTCGCGCACCGTCATGTGCGGATAGAGCGCGTAGTTCTGGAACACCATGGCGACGTCGCGTTCCTTGGGCGGCAGATGGTTGACCACCCGCGCGCCGATCGCGATTTCGCCGCCGGAGATTTCCTCCAGCCCCGCGATCATCCGCAAGAGTGTCGATTTGCCGCAGCCCGAAGGCCCCACCAGAACCACGAACTCGCCGTCCGCGATTTCCACGTCGACGCCGTGAATCACGGCCGTCGTGCCATACGCCTTGCGTACGGCGCGCACAGATACGCCTGCCATCGTTTCCTCCCGCGCGGACCGGTTCGCCACAAAGACGATCCCTCGGCCGCAAGCGAGTGTAAGCACAGCGCGCCGTCCGCGACAACCCTCGCACTTGCCCGGCACGGGGTTTGCGTCAAACTCCCCGAATTCGGGGAGTTCGACATGCTGGTCACCCAACAAAAGGTGCTGCGCCGCTTCTGGTATCCGGT